>NZ_JBEYTZ010000011.1:0-243257 GCF_040643215.1 Streptomyces sp. NPDC047315
GTTGGCCCGGTAGCCGTCGAAGAAGTGCTCGCAGTCCAGGAACACCCGTCGGCCCTGCTCGCGCAGGTGGGAGACGGTGTCCCGGACCATCTCCAGGTTCTCCTCCAAGGTGGTGCGCAGCGCCAGTTCCACATGCCGGTCGTGCGATTTGGCAACCAGCGTGATCACGGGCGCGCCCGACGCGAGCAACGCCTGGACCTGGGGGTCCCCGGCAGCGGTGGCGCCGGCGCGACGGGTCGCACCGAAGGCGACGAGCTGCGCGTTCTTAAAGGTGATCTCCTGCTGGGCCCGGGCGAAGAACTCCGTGTCCCGCGGATTCGCCCCCGGCCATCCCCCCTCGATGAACCCCACGCCGAAGTCGTCCAGATGCCGGGCGATGGCCAGCTTGTCCGCAACGGTCAGGTTGATGCCCTCACGCTGGGCACCATCACGCAAGGTGGTGTCAAAGACGTGGAAACCGTCGTTCGTCGGCCGCGTCGGTTGCGGCTGTGGCTTCGGCTTCGGCTTCGGCTCGGTGTTCATGGCTTGTGCTGCTCCTGTCGGATGGGCGGGTCCCGGAATGACTGGATCCACTTGCCCCTATCCTCTCGCGCGGGGCGCCGCCGGCGGGGGTGGGGCCGGGGGCGCGGGACGCTGCGGAAAAGAAAAAACCCCTCGCGGGTGCGAGAGGTCTGCGCGCGGGTCTGGGGCACGGTGATGCACGGCGTACGGGTGGTGACGTACGGGGTGTCACGGCGGACCGGCGCGCCTGCCGATAATCATGGCGAGGGTAGGCACGGTCGCATCCTGCCACACGCCTCCGGCGCGGGCGGCAGGGTCTCACCATCCGGGACGCCGATCTCGCGCCCCGCGCCCGGGGCCACCCCCGCCGTTCCCCCTGCGGGGCGCTGAGCCCGTGCGGGTCGCGGCCACCCGACGCCACCGCCGTTTCCCCTGCGGGAGCGCTGAGCCTTCGCGGCCTGTGGTCACCACCAGACACCGCCGCCGCTTTCCCTGCGGGAGCCATAAGTCTCTGCGGACCGTGGTGGGCTTGTCGCGCAGTTCCGCCCCCTACGCCCCAGAGGGCGTGGGGGACCCCCAGCGCCCCTGGTTGCCCGTGGCGTCGGCCCGCTCGATCGGTACGCCCTCCGGGCGAAGCCCGGGGGCAGCCTTTAGGGGCACGGGGAACTGCGCGAACAACCCAGCACGGCCCGCGGACGAACAACGGTTTTCAGGGGCGCTGGGGGTCGCCCCGCGCTCTCTGGGGCGTAGGGGGCGGAACTGCGCGAACAGCTCACCGCGGGCCGCAGATGGACGCGGGGTTCACGTGGCGCTGGGGGCTTTCGGGGCGGAGGTCGCCACGGGGGACGCACGGCCCACGGACTTCAGGTCGATGTCGCGGGTCTCGCGCATCGTCAGGTACACCACCAACGACACCCCCGCACACCCCGCCACGTACCAGTAGTACCCCGACTCGACCCCCGCGTCCTTGAACCACAGCGCCACGTACTCCGCCGTCCCGCCGAACAGCGCGTTGGCGATCGCGTACGGCAGCGCCACGCCCAGCGCCCGCACCCCCGTCGGGAACAGCTCCGCCTTCACGCACGCGTTGATGGAGGTGTAGCCGGTGATCACCACCAGCGCCAGCAGGGAGAGGCCGAACGCCGGCCAGAACGAGCCGGCGTGCTGGAGCAGCGTCATGATCGGGACGGTGAGGAACGTGGAGCCCAGCGCGAAGGTGATCAGCAGCGGACGACGGCCCACCCGGTCCGACAGCGCGCCCGCGAGCGGCTGGAGGCAGGCGAAGACGATCAGCGCGAAGAAGGAGACCAGCGTCGCCGTCTGCTTCGACAGGCCCGCGGAGTTGGAGAGGTACTTCGTCAGATAGGTGGTGTACGTGTAGTACGCGACCGTGCCGCCCATCGTCAGCGCGATCACCAGGACCGCCTCCCGCTTGTGCGCGAGCAGCGCCTTGATGGTGCCCCGCTCCCCCGCGGGGGTGGCTTCGTCGTCCTCCTCGTACACCTCCGTCTCCAGCATGTTGCGCCGCAGGTAGAAGACGACCGCGGCGCCCAGCGCGCCGATGATGAAGGGAATGCGCCAGCCCCAACTGTGCAGCGCGTCGTCGGACATGGTGCGCTGGAGGACGATCTGGAGGCCGAGGCCCAGGATCTGGCCGACCGTCATGGAGACGTACTGGAAGCTGGAGGCGAGGCCCCGACGGCCGGGGGCGGACGCCTCGGTGAGGTAGGTCGCGCTGGCCGCGTACTCGCCGCCGACGGAGAGCCCCTGGAGGAGACGGGCGATCAGCAGGACCGCCGCGCCGCCGTATCCGGCGACCGAGTACGTCGGGGCGACGGCGATGAGCACGGCGGACGCGGACATCAGCGTGACCGTGAGGGTCAGCGCCGACTTGCGGCCCTTGCGGTCGCCGACCCGGCCGAGCAGCCAGCCGCCGACCGGCCGCATGAAGAAGCCGACGGCGAAGATGCCGGCGGTGTTCATGAGCTTGGCGGTCTCGTTCCCGTCGGGGAAGAACGCGCCCGCGAAGTACGTGGCGAAGCTGGCGTACACGAACCAGTCGAACCACTCGACCATGTTGCCGGCCGAGCCGACCCAGATCTTCTTCCAGTGCTCTCGTCCCATGGGCGAAAACCGTGCCGGAGGCCCGTCGACAGCGACAAGGGTTGCATCGGCAACGATCGGGAGTACTTGCGTGCGTTGCGTTCCCGACCGCTCGCGACCCGCGCCTCAGGCCGCGTCGTCGACGGGCAGCAGCGAGTCGGCCAGGAAGTCGGCCACGTGCGCGAGTGCGCGTTCGCGGTCCGTGCCCGGCAGCCCCACGGCCACGTGCACGCTCAGACCGTCCAGCAGCGCCCGCAGCCGGGTGGCGAAGCGGTCCGGCCGCACCGCGCGGAACTCGCCCTGGGCGATGCCCTCCACGAGCAGGGCGACCAGGTCGCGGTGCCAGGCGCCCTCGATCGCCGCCTGCCGGGCGCGGGCCGCGTCGTCGGCGTACGCCGAGCGGTTCCACACCTCCAGCCACAGCGTCCAGTGCGGGTCGCGCGGCGCGTCGGGCAGATAGAGCCGTACGTAGGAGTCGAGCCGCGCTGCGGCCGGGGCGGGCCGGGACAGCAGCGCGCCGCGCTCCACGCCGAGCCGGCCCTCGCTCCACTCCAGGGTCCGCAGCAGCAACTCGTCCTTGGTGCCGAAGTAGTAGAGGAGGTGGCCGCTGCTCATGCCGACGTCCCGGCCGAGCCCCGCCATGGTCAGGGCGTCGAGGCCGCGCTCGGCGATGGTGTCCATGGCGGCGCGGAGCACGGCCTCGCGGGGCGGCGCGACATTGCGCCGCCGAGCGGGTGGGGTCATACGGCGGCCTCGGCCTTTCTGGCGACGTCCGGTGGTGCCGGGGGGCCGGCGCCGATTCACCCGTACGTTCTACCGGATCCGCGGAGCGTACCTATGCGGAAGGGAACAGGTTCTCGTACAGGTCCGCCACGCAGGACTCGTGCAGATACGCGTGGAGCGCGGCGCGCACGCCCAGCACGTCGCCGCACGCCTCGATGTGCTCCAGGGAGCGGCAGGCGTAGCCGCACGCCTCGTACTCCTCGCCCTCGGCCGCCTCGATGGCGGCCAAGCCCAGGTAGACCAGGGAGCGTTGGGCGTGTTCGTCGGGGGCGAGCGTGGTCATCGAGTACAGCAGGGTACGGCGTGCCTGCCCGGTCAGTCCGGCCTGGAGTTGGACGCGGCCTTTGAGGACGCCGAGCCCGGTGGGGGTGCACCAGTCGAGCCAACCGGCCGCGGCCTCGTCGTCCGCGGCCCCGGTCAGGGCGGTCTCGGCGTCGGCGACCAGCCGTAGGGCGCGCTCGTTCTCCCCGGCGCCGGCGGCCCGTTCCGCGTCGACCGCGGCGAGCCAGGCGGTGACGCGGCCGTCCGGAGCGCCGCGGTCGGCGAGCGCCCGGGCCTCGGCCAGCATCCCGGCGCCAGCCTCCCCGGACGGGTCGGCGAGGAGCGCCAGTTGACCGAGGGCCGCGGCGCCCAGTCGGGGGTCACCGGCCTCGTCGGCCGCTTCGCGGGCCTGCCGGAAGCTGCGTTCGGCGCCCTCCCGGTCCTTGAGGCCGTGGTGCTGGACGCGGCCGGCGAGCAGCCGCGTCTCGGCGAGCGCGGCGGCCAGCGCGCGCCGCGGCCCGCCCTCGGCCTTCGCCAGCAGCCCTCCGCCCTCGGCGGCGTGTTCGGTCACCGCCCCGAGGAGTTCGGCCGGTTCGGTCGTCCAGTACTGCGCGCGCAAGGACCGGGTGTCCGTCTCGAAGTCGGCGGCCGGTGTGGTGCCGGCCTCGCGTCGGGCGTCGTCTGCGGTCGGGGACAAGCTCTCTTCACCTCCGGGAGGACGACCCGCATCACCCCGGCGGGGACGTCCGTCCCTCGATTGTCCCCGAACCCCCTAGCTCCCCGAACCGTCCGAACCGTCCGAACCCCCCGAACTCTCCGCACTCCCCGAACTCTCCGCACTCCCGGCGATCGCGGGCTGCTGCTGGGTGATGCAGTGGATCCCGCCCCCGCCGGCGAAGATCTTCCGGGCGTCGACGAGGGTGACCTCGCGGTCGGGGTAGAGCCGTCGGAAGGTCCGGGCGGCCTGCTCGTCGCGGGGGTCGTCGAAGGCGCAGAGCACCACTCCCCCGTTGCACACGTAGTGGTTGATGTACGAGTAGTCGGCCCAGCCGCCGTCCTCGTCGCGCAGGACGGTGGGCGCCGGGACCTCGACGACCTCGATCGGCCGGCCCTTGGCGTCGGTCTGGGTGCGCAGGAAGGCCGCGTTCTCGGCGCACGGGCCGTGGTCGGGGTGGGCCGGGTCGGGCTGGGTGTGGACGACGACCACCCCGGGCCCCGCGAAGGCGGCGACGATGTCGACGTGGCCGAGGGTGCCGTACTCGTACGGCGGGTAGTCGGCGGTCAGCCCGCGGCGCAGCCAGATCGCCTTGGTGGTGCCGAGCTTGGCGTGGACTTCGGCTTCGACCTGCTCCTTCGTCCAGCCGGGGTTGCGCTCGGGGCCGAGTTGGACGGTTTCGGTGAGCAGGACGGTGCCCTCGCCGTCGACGTGGATGCCGCCGCCTTCGTTGACCAGCGGGGAGCCGTGCACGGGCGCGCCGACGAGGTCGGCGACCGCGCGGGCGATCTTCGCGTCGTGCCCCCAGCGGGCCCACGACTGGGCGCCCCAGCCGTTGAACACCCAGTCCACGGCGGCCAGCCGGGTGCCGTCGGTGACGAACGTCGGGCCGATGTCCCGCATCCAGGCATCGTCGAGTTCGCGTTCGACGAGGTCCACGTCGGGGCCGAGGAGAGTGCGGGCCTGGGCGCTCTGGCCGGGGCCGACGACGACCGTCACCGGCTCGTGGCGGCGTACGGCGCGGGCGACGGCGGCCCAGGCGCGCCGGGACTCCTCCAGGTCGTCCCCGGTGAAGGTGTCGTTGGGGACGGGCCAGGCCATCCAGGTGCGCTCGTGCGGGGCCCACTCGGGCGGCATGCGGAACACGGCGTAACTCCAAAGGGGGCAGCGGGGGTGTCAGAGAGGGATCGGAGAGGCCAAGGGAAATCAGAGGAAGTAGAGACGGTTCAGGGAGATCGATTCGGCGGGCTCGGAGCGGATCGGGGCGCCGTCCAGGGTCACCAGACCGGTGCGGCCGTCCACCCCGACGTCCCCGGTGCGGGAGTTCAGCAGCAGGTCGGCGGGGCCGATGCCGCGGGTGCCACGGACCGCGACCCGACGGCGGCGGGTGGGCATCCGGTCGCCGCCGAGGTCGATCGCGGCCTGGGCGACGAACGCCACGGACAACTCGGCCGGGGTGGCGCCGTGCGCGCCGAACTGCGGCCCGAGGACGAGAGGTTCGCAGGTGTCGGTGGCCGCGTTCGGATCGCCCGTCACCCCGTACGCCGGGAAGCCGGCCTTCAGCACGAGTTGCGGCTTCGCGCCGAAGTAGCGCGGGTGCCACAGCACGATGTCGGCGAGCTTCCCGGTCTCGATGGAGCCGACCTCGTGGGCGAGGCCGTGCGCGATGGCCGGGTTGACGGTGAGTTTGGCCAGGTAGCGCAGCACCCGCGCGTTGTCGTCGTGGGGGCCGTCGCCCTCCAGCGGGCCGAGTTCGGCCTTCATCTTGCCCGCCATCGCGAAGGTGCGGCGCACGGTCTCGCCCGCCCGGCCCATGCCCTGGGCGTCGGAGGAGGTGATGCCGATCGCGCCCAGGTCGTGCAGGACGTCCTCGGCGCCCATGGTGCCGGCGCGGATGCGGTCGCGCGCCATGGCGGCGTCGCCCGGCAGGTCGGTCTTGAGGTCGTGGACCGAGACGATCATGCCGTAGTGCTCGGCGACGGCGTCCCGGCCGAAGGGGAGGGTGGGGTTGGTGGAGGAGCCGATCACGTTCGGCACCCCGGCCATCTTCAGCACGTTCGGCACGTGTCCGCCGCCGCAGCCCTCGATGTGGAAGGCGTGGATCGTACGGCCCTCCAGGACCCGCAGGGTGTCCTCCACCGACAGGCACTCGTTCAGCCCGTCGCTGTGCAGCGCGACCTGGACGTCGTGTTCGTCGGCGACCCGCAGCGCGGTGTCCAGGGCGCGGGTGTGGGCGCCCATGTCCTCGTGGACCTTGAAGCCCGACGCACCGCCCTCCGCGAGGGCCTCGACGAGGGGCGCGGGGTGGGATGAGGAGCCGCGGGCGAGGAAGCCGATGTTCACCGGCCAGGCGTCGAAGGCGCCGAAGGCGTGCCGCAGCGCCCAGGGCGAGTTGACGCCCACGCCCCACACCGGGCCGAACTCCTGGCCGATGACCGTGGTCACCCCGGACGCCAGGGACGCCTCCATGATGCGCGGGGACAGCAGGTGGACGTGGGTGTCCACGGCGCCGGCGGTGGCGATCAGCCCTTCGCCGGAGACGATCGTGGTGCCGGTGCCGGTGACGACGTCCACGCCGTGCAGGGTGTCCGGGTTCCCCGCCCGCCCGATGCCCGCGATCCGGCCCTCCCGGATGCCGATGGACACCTTGCGGATGCCCTGGACGGCGTCGATGACCAGGACGTTGCTGATGACGACGTCACACGTCTCCCGGACGGCGGCGGCCTTGAGGTGCAGCCCGTCCCGGGCGGTCTTGCCGAAGCCGGCGAGGAACTCGTCACCGGGGTGCTGGGAGTCGGACTCGACGCGCACGACGAGTCCGGTGTCACCGAGGACGACCCGGTCGCCTGCGCGCGGGCCGTGCACGGAGGCGTACTCGTACGGGTCGATCCCGCGGCCGGCCCCGCGGTCGCCCGCCGCGCGGTGGTCGTGACCGTGATGGTCGTGCCGGTGGTGGTCGTGGCGCTCGCCCATCGGTCCGCTCATCGGTCCGCTCCCAGATAGCCGCAGGCCGCCGCCTTCCGCAGGGCCTCCTCCTTGGCGCCCGGCGCGTCCAGCGGGCCGTCCACCAGACCGGCGAAGCCGATCGCCACCCGGTCCCCGCCGATCGGGACGAGCCCGACCTCGCCGTGCCCTCCGGCGTCGAAGCGCACGGAGGAGCCGGCCGGTACGCACAGCCGCATGCCGTACGCCGCCGAGCGGTCGAAGTCGAGCCGCGGATTGGCCTCGAAGAAGTGGAAGTGCGAGGTGACGCTGACGGGCACGGCGGCGGTGTTGCGCACGGTGAGCACCACGGCGGGCGCCGGCACGGGCGCGGCGGGGCCGGGCAGGATCGCGCCGGGTGCGGCGGCGCCGAGACCGCCGCCCGCGATGGGGCCGGAGACCACGGCGAGCCGGGACCCGTCGTCGAAGACGGCCTCCACGTGCACCTCGGTCACCACGTCCGCGACCCCGGGCAGCACGTCGTCCGGGCCGAGCACCGACCGGGCCGCGTCGATGGCCTCGGCCAGCCGCCGGCCGTCCCGGGCGGCCTCGCACACCGTGTCCGCGATCAGCGCGGTGGCCTCGGGCACGTTGAGCCGCAGTCCGCGCGCACGGCGCGCCCTGGCCAGTTCCGCGGCGCTGAAGAGCAGCAGCCGGTCCCGCTCCGTGGGGGTCAGTCGCATCCCGCCACACACCTCCTTTTAGAGCGCCACTCTAAGAGGTGGAAGCGCCGAAGAGAAGGATCGACGGGCAAGTTTTCGAGCAGCGCTCAAAAATGGGCGGGGTCAGTCGACGGTGCGGCCGAGGTCGGCGGCGTAGTACGTGATCGCCCGGCCGAACTCCCGCACGGTGGGGTCCTCGCTGGTGGTCGCGACGAGTTCGAGGAGGAGGCGTACGGACTCCTCGTACCGCCCCGTGTTGTAGAGGGCCATGGCCCAGAACGTCCGCAACCCGCCGTGGTCCGGGAACGCGGCTACGGCTTCCCGCAGCGTGGCCTCCGCCTCCTCGTACCGGCCGAGCACCCGCAGGGTGCTGCCGAGTCCGAGCAGCGCCTCGCGGCGGTCGGCGTCGGCGAGCCCGTCGCCGGCCAGGGCGCGGCGGTAGTGGGGCACCGCCTCGGCCTCCCGTTCCAGGACGTCGTGCGCCCAGGCGGTCTGGTACGCCACCTCGGCGTCGTCCGGCCACTGCCGGGACAGGGCGAGGAGGCGCTGTCGGGCCTCCTCGCGCGAGGCGCCGTCGCCCCGCTCCCGCAGCCGTATCGCCTCGGTCAGCGCGGTGTCCCGCGCTGTCCGCCGTGGTCCCGTTGGTCGTGCCGACGCAGTCATGCCCCCATCCTCGCCGGGCGGGGGCGGGGGCATGACGCGGGCCCGGTGCGGAGCGGGATCAGCCCAGCTCGTGCATCCAGCCGTGGCGGTCCTCGGCGATGCCCCGCTGGATGTCCAGCAGGCCCTGGCGGAGCTTCAGGGTGACCTCGCCGGGCGTGCCGTCGCCCTGGACCCACTCGGCGCTCTCGGACTTGACCCGGCCGACGGGGGTGATCACCGCGGCGGTGCCGCAGGCGAAGACCTCGGTGAGCGTGCCGTTCGCGGCGTCCCGCGCCCACTGCTCGGTGGAGACCCGGCCCTCTTCGGCCTCGTATCCGAAGTCCGCGGCGAGGGCGAGCAGCGAGTCACGGGTGATGCCGGCGAGCAGCGAGTCGGTGAGCTGCGGCGTGACGATCTTGTTCCCGTACACGAAGTACAGGTTCATGCCGCTCAGCTCCTCGACCCACTTGCGCTCCAGGGCGTCCAGCCAGACGACCTGGTCGCAGCCCTTCTCGGCGGCCTGGGCCTGGGCGAGCAGGGAGGCGGCGTAGTTGCCGCCGGTCTTGGCGAAGCCGATGCCGCCGGGGACGGCGCGCACCTGGTCCTCCGCGAGCCAGACGGAGACCGGCTTGACGCCGCCGGAGAAGTAGGCGCCGGCCGGGCAGGCGATGACGACGAAGAGGTACTCCTTCGCCGGCCGCACGCCCAGGCCGACCTCGGCGGCGATCATGAACGGGCGCAGGTAGAGGGACTCCTCGCCGCCGTGCGCCGGCACCCACGCCTTGTCCGCCTGGACGAGGGCGTCGCAGGCGGCGACGAAGGTCTCGACCGGTAGCTCCGGCATCGCGAGCCGGCGCGCGGAGGTGCGGAAGCGCTCGGCGTTGGCCTGCGGGCGGAAGGTGGCGACCGAGCCGTCGGGACGGCGGTACGCCTTCAGCCCCTCGAAGATCTCCTGCGCGTAGTGCAGGGTCATGTTCGCCGGGTCGAGCGAGAGCGGCGCGTACGGCGTGAGCTGGGCGTCGTGCCAGCCCAGCCCCTCGCTCCACTTGATCGTCACCATGTGGTCGGTGAAGTGGCGGCCGAATCCGGGGTCGGCCAGGATCGCCTCGCGCTCGGCGTCGGAGAGCGGGTTCGAGGAGGGCTTCAGCTCGATCGTGGGCGTCGTCGTCATGAGTGCTATGTCCTTCACCGTTGTTTTGGCGGACCGCGCTACACCCGCTCGTGGTGCTAGGACGTCCGAGCAATCCCGTAGGCCACGGCCCGGTTCGATTATCGCCCCCTGGGGGCGTGCTCGAAACGGGTGGTACGGGGGGAATGTGCGGTCCGGAGTGCTGACTGGCCGATCAGTGCACCCGGGGCCGCACAGGAGGAAACCGCCGGGCGCTTGGCGACCCGGCGGCTTCGTGGTGGAGCGTCGGGTCAGGTCGCTACGCGTACCGCGAGCGCGTCGCCGATCTCGTCCGTCGTGCGGAAGGTTCCGTCGCGCTGTGCCAGGTCGGCGGAGACGGCCTCCTCGATGCGGCCGGCCTCGGCGTCGAAGCCGAGGTGGCGCAGGAGGAGGGCGACGGAGAGGATCGTGGCCGTCGGGTCGGCCTTGCCCGTGCCCGCGATGTCGGGCGCGGAGCCGTGGACGGGCTCGAACATCGACGGGAAGGCGCCCGTCGGGTTGATGTTGCCGGAGGCCGCCAGGCCGATGCCACCGGTGACGGCTGCGGCCAGGTCGGTGAGGATATCGCCGAAGAGGTTGTCGGTGACGATGACGTCGAAGCGCTCCGGCTGGGTGACGAAGAAGATCGTCGCGGCGTCGACGTGCAGGTAGTCGGTGGTGACCTCGGGGTACTCCTGGCCGACCCGGTCGAAGATGTTCTTCCACAGGTGGCCGGCGTACACGAGCACGTTGTTCTTGTGGACCAGCGTCAGCTTCTTGCGGGGGCGGGAGTTGGCCCGCTCGTACGCGTCGCGGACGACGCGCTCCACGCCGTACGCGGTGTTCAGGCTGACCTCGGTGGCGACCTCGGCGGGCGTGCCGGTGCGCAGCGAGCCGCCGTTGCCCGTGTACGGGCCTTCGGTGCCCTCGCGCACGACGACGAAGTCGATCTCGGGCCGGCCGGCGAGCGGGGTCGCCGTGTTCGGGAAGAGCTTCGAGGGGCGCAGGTTCACGAAGTGGTCGAAGGCGAACCGCAGCTTCAGGAGCAGTCCCCGCTCCAGGACGCCGGAGGGCACGGAGGGGTCGCCGATGGCCCCGAGCAGGATCGCGTCGTGCTCCTTGAGGGCCGCGAGCTCCGCATCGGGAAGGGTCTCACCGGTGCGGTGCCAGCGCTGGGCGCCGAGGTCGTACTCCTTGGTCTCCAGCTTCACGTCCTGCGGGAGGACGGAGGTCAGGACCTTGAGGCCCTGGGCGACGACCTCTCGGCCGATGCCGTCACCGGGGATCACTGCGATGTTGAGGCTGCGGGGCATGGGGGAACCCTACTGGGTGTCCCACCCCATGACACGAGCTGTCCAGCTTTTGGACAGCACGGCCGCCGCGGCGGGCTTCACAGGCTCGGGGAACCGCCGTTGTCGCGACGGTCCAGCGCGCGCTGGAGCGCGGCGGCGGCGTTCTTCCGGTCGGACTCGGTGGTGCGGACGTGACGGACGCGGACGCGACGGACGCTCGGTGCGGACATGGTGGATCGACTCCTTGAGATCGCGGGGATTTCGAGGCGCCGGGCGGGGCGGCGCGCCTGCCCCAGGGGTGACCTGGCCGTGGCACGGGCGCGGACCGCCGTTCGCTGGATCGAGCGAGGCGTTCGGCTCCTACAAAGCTAGGGCAGTGAAGCGTCGCTGTCTCTACAAGTAGTCGGACTTCCTACTATCTGAGACGGAGATCATGGAACCCGCAGGTCAGGGGAGGTCGACCGGGCGCTGATCAACTCACCCGATTGGAGGTTTGGCCATGCCGATGGGAACCCCGGGGCGAGCGGCGACGACCGAACGCCGCTGGGCTGCGTGGGCGCGGGCGCGGGCGCGCCCTGAGGCTTGGGGGCGCCTTGAGGCTTGGGCGCGCCCGCGTCCGTTCGCCTCAGAGCACGTCGCCGTCGCGCCAGTCGAAGCCGAGCGCGCCCTCGCGGGCGGGGACCGCGCCCCACACGTAGGTGGAGCCCTCCTCGTCGGAGAAGCGCACGACGCCTTCGGGGCCGATGCCCTCGACGCGGCCGGGCCACGACCACCAGCCGCGCGAGCGGTAAAGCCCCGCGCCCTCCGGGGAGGCCGACAGCGCGCCGAAGGCGTACGCGCGCTCGATGACCTGCTCCAGGACGGCCATGACCCGCCCGCCGAGCCCTCGGCGCTGGAGGTCGGGCGTCACGCCGAGGGCCTCGACGTACCCCACGCGGTACCAACGGCCGCCGTGGGTGACCCGGCGCATGACCACCGAGCCGTGGGCCACCAGCCGGCCGTCCGGCCGGTGGATCAGTACGTGCACGCCGCCGAGGCCGTGGTCGAAGTCCTCGTCGGAGAAGTCCCCTTCGAACGCCTCGTCCATCAGGGCGCGGATCTCGGTCAGTTCGGCCGGGGTGAGCTGGAAGGTGTGCAGGACGCGCGGTTCGACGTCGGCGAGGGAGCCGGCAGCGGCGCCCGCGGCGGTGCTGGAGGTGTGGGGCATGGGCATGGCCCCAGCCTTTCAGGCGATCCGTCGGGTACGTACTCATTTTCCAACTGAGTACCCGATCCGTGGTGACCGTGCGGCCACCGGAGAAGAGTGGTCGGCATGAACGGCCTCTACGCTCTCAAGCCCTGGTACGCGGCCCGGCTCGCCGGGGTCCGCGGGGCGCTCGCCCGGCGCGGGGTGTCGCCCGACGCGCTCACCGCCGCGGGCGTCGCATCCGCCGCGGGCGCCGCCGCGGCCCTCGCCTGGCTGCCGGCGCCGCTCGCCGCGCTCCCGGTCGCCGCCCTCCTCGCGGCCCGGCTCGCCTTCGCCAACCTCGACGGCGCCCTGGCCCGGGACACCGGGCGCACCACGCGGCGCGGTGCGCTGCTGAACGAAGTCGGCGACCGGGCGGCGGACCTGGTGGTGCTGGCGGGCTTCCTCGCGATCGCGCCGCTGTGGCTGGTGGGCGTGGCCGCGTTGACGGCGACCCTGCCGTCCTGGGTGTCCCTGGCGGGCGCCGCCGCCGGCGCGCCCCGGCTGAACGGCGGACCGGTCGGCAAGACGGAGCGCTGTCTGCTGGCGGTGGTGGCCGCGGCGACGGGGTGGGCGGTGCCGGTGCTGATCGTGCTGGCGGTCGGCTCCGCGCTGACCGCGCTGGTGCGACTGGGCCGGCTGTGGCGGGGGTTGGCCGCATGAGCGGGTCGGCGGTGGTAGCGGGCGAGGCGGTGGGACGGGCGCTGCCGCTGGTGGCGGGGGCGCTGGGGGCCGGGGGCCTCGCGGTCGCCGCGCTGCCCGCGCGGATCCGGATGCGGGCCGAGTTGCGCCGGCGCTGGCGCACCTGGGCGCTGGCGGCGCCGGTGTTCTTGGGGGCGCTCTTCCTGGGCGCGGGCGGGGCGTTCGCGCTGGCGGCGCTGCTCGGGGTGGTGGCGGTGGGCGAGTACGTGCGGCTGGCGGGCCTCGCGCCGGCGGACCGGGCGGTGCTGCTGGCCGCGGCGGTCGGGCTGCCGGCGCTGGCGTGGCTGGCGCCGGAGGCGCTGGATCCGCGGGCGGCGGGGCTGTTGCTGCTGGCCGCGGCGGTGGCGCCGGTGCTGTCGGGGGACGGCGCTTCGGGGTTCACCCGGGCCGCGCGCACCGCGTTCGGGCTGCTGTGGATCCCGCTGCCGCTCACCGGTCTGGTGACGCTCGGCCAGACCGCGGTGGCGGTGGGCCTGGCGGTGGCGCTGGGCGACGTGGGCGCCTGGTGCGGGGGTACGGCGCTGGGGCGCAAGGGGCCGTTGGCCCGTCCGCTGTCCCCGCTGTCGCCGAACAAGACGTGGGCCGGCGTCGTGGGCGCGGCCGTCGCAACGGGCCTGGTGCTGCTCGCGGTCGGCGCCTTCTCCCCCGCCCTGTGGGCGGCGGTGCTCGCCGGGTGCGTCCTCGGCGATCTGCTGGAGTCCATGGTCAAGCGGGAGGCGGGCGTCAAGGACGCGGGCAGTTGGCTGCCGGGGTTCGGCGGCCTGCTGGACCGGATCGACTCCCTGCTGCCCGCGCTGCTGTTGGCGGCGGTGGTGACCGGATGAGACCCGGGACGTACGGGGCGGAGAACGCGTCGGGGCGTACGAACGACCCGACCGCCACCACCGCCACCACCACCACCACTGCGACTGCGACTGCGACTGCGACTGCCGACGTACGGGCGTGGGCTCCGCCCCGCTCCCGGGTCGCCTCCGCGCTCCGACGCGCCCTGTGGTGGTGCGTGTTGACCCTCACCGGTGGTGTGGAGCGCCGAGGTCGGCTGCCGCGCGGCGGCTGCGTCGTCGTCGCCAACCACTCCTCGCACGCCGACACCGCCGCCCTCCTCGCCGCGCTCGACGCCCGGCACGCGCCCGCGATCGGCGCCGCAGCCGACTACTGGTTCGCCTCGCCGTGGCGCAGCCGGATCTGTCGCCGGCTCGCCGCCGGCTTCCCGGTCCGCCGCACCGGCGGCGGCCTGGGCGATCTGCTGGCCATGGCGGACGACCTGCGGGCGGGGCGCGCGGTCGTGCTGTTCCCGGAGGGGACGCGCGGCGCGGACGGTGCGCTCGGCTCGTTCCACCGCGGCGCCCTGGTGCTGGCCGCCGAAGCGGGCGTCCCGGTGGTGCCCGTCGGCATCGCGGGTACGGACCGGCTGCTGCCCAAGCACGGTCGGTTGCGCGCTTCGCTGGTACGGGTGCGCATCGGTGCGCCGCTGCCCCCGTCGGTCACGCCGGAGGTCGCGCGCGACGCGGTCGCCCGGCTGCACCGCCGCACCAGCGCGGAGGCGCTGCGGGACTCGACCGCCCGGCGGCGCGTGGCGGCCGTCGCCGCCGGCCGCTGGGGGCTGCTGATCGCCTTCCTGTGGGCCTTCGCGGAGGCCCTGAGTTGGCCGCTGATGCCGGAACTCCTGCTGGGCGCGGCCTGTTTCGCGGCGCCCGCCGCAGCGCTGCGGCTGTCGGCGACCGCGCTGGCGGGCAGCCTCGCCGGCTCGCTGCTGGCGCTCGAACTGGCGGGCACCGGCTTCGCCCTGCCGGCGCCGCTGACGACGGACCGGATGCGCGCCGAGGTCCGGCACTCGGTCTCCGTCCGGGGCGCGGACGCGGTGGCGGGGCAGCCGTGGAACGGCGTCCCGTTCAAGGTGTACGCGGTCGAGGCGGGCCGCGCGGACGTCCCCGCCGGCGACTGGCTGGCGGCCTCCGCAGCCGCCCGTGGCTCGCGCACCCTGACCGTGGGCCTCGCCTTCGCGGCGCTCGGGGTGCTGCTGCGGCGCTACCGGCGCTTCTACCCGGCGTATCTGGCCCTGCTGGTCGGCAGTTTCGCCGTCGGCCTGTCCCTGATCGTGTCCGGCTGGCGCTGATCGTCTCCGGCTGGCGGTGACCGTGTCCGGTGGAGGTGACCGACCGCCCGCGCGCTTCCTCAGCCGGGCGCGTCGCCCGTACGGCGCCGCTCGCGCGGGCCGTGCAGCCCGATCGCCTGGAGGTAGCCGCCGGGGCGGCCGATGCCGTGGTCCACCCGCGCCTGCCGCGGCAGATGCGCCACCACCTCGGCCCGCGGGCGCCCGAAGAGGTCCACGCCGCGGTGCACCACCGGCACCAGCGCGGGCCCGGTCGGCTCCGAGCCGGCGGCGTCCGCGGGCTCCCGCGCCACCTCCACGTAATCGAGCCCTCCGCCGTGCGCGGCGCCGCGCGGGTCGCGTCCGCCGCACACCGTGAGGACCAGGCCCAGGTAGTCCCCGGTGAAGGTCCAGTCGGCGCCGACGCCCTTCAGGACGTGGATCTCGCAGAGCATCGAGACCGCCCACTGGGCCGCGTACCCACTCATGCCGAACCGCAGGGTGCCCGCTCGGTGCGGCAACACCAGTCCGGTTCCCGGCAGGAGTACGAACACCCCACAAGTCAACCACCGTACGGACGAAGGGTTTTTCCCGGGGCCGCCCTTGACACCCCACGCGGGCGTCCCTACCTTCCCCCCACCAGACTCATTCACAAATGAGCCTGAAGTTCATATACGTAAACATCCCCCCACCGGGAGGCGATCCCCCTTGCGCACCCGAGCCACCCTCTCCGCCCTACTGACCTGCGCACTCGTCGGTAGCAGCGTCGCCCTGTCGAACAGCACGGCCACCGCCACCACCGCAGACGTCATCCCCGTGACCAACTCCAGCCAACTGAAGGCCGCACTGACCGCCGCGACCCCCGGCGACACGATCCAACTCGCCGACGGCACCTACACCGGGAACTTCAAGGCCACCGCGGATGGCACCGCCGAGGCCCGGATCACCCTCACCGGCTCGGCGAAGGCCGTCCTCACCGCGGGCGGGGGCTACGGGCTGCACCTGAACGGCGCCTCGTACTGGACGGTCCGGGGCGTCACCGTCACCGGCGGCCAGAAGGGCATCGTCACCGACGGCGCGGACGGCGTCGTCATCGAGAAGGTCACCGTCCACGACCTGGACATGGAGGCGGTCCACTTCCGCTCGTCGAGCCGGAACGCGGTCATCAGGGACTCCCGCATCTACGACACCGGCAACGACGGCCGCGGCATGGGCGAGGGCGTGTACGTCGGCAGCGCCAACACCCTCTCCGACCGCAGCGACAACGCGCTCATCACGGGCAACACCATCGGCCCCGACGTCGGCGGCGAGAACATCGACATCAAGGAGGGCACCACCGGCGCCCGGATCGTCGGCAACACCTTCGACGGCAGCGGTCTGACGGGCGCGAACTACGACGACTCCTGGGTGGACGTGAAGGGCAACGACGTCCTCGTGGAGAACAACACCGGCACCCGCACCACCAACAACGGCTTCGAGACCCACACCCAGCGCACCGGCTGGGGCTGCGGCACGGTCTTCCAGGGCAACCGCGCGGACCTGCGCGGCGCGGAGGGCTCGGGCCAGCTCGCCGTGAACGTCTTCAGCCGCGGCGCGGACTGCCGTACGACGGTGTACGCGAGCAACACGGTCGTCGGCGGCAAGGGCCTGACGAACGTCCCCGTGACGCCCTGACCCCGACGCCTGCTGCCGCGCTCCCGGACCACCCCCACCAGGGATGCGCAACCAATGGGTTGCACGCCACCCCCTGAAGTGCAACCATGAGGTAGCACGTTAGTCGCAGGAGTACGGCAGGAGGCACGACCATGAGTGAGACCCAGCACGCCAGGACCCCCGACGCCGCGGACCCCGCCGGCGCCGCTGACCCCCAGCGGGACCGCATCGAGAAGGAGATCACCATCGCCGCATCGCCCGAGCGCGTCTGGGCGGTGCTCACCGAGCCGAAGCACGTGGGGAACTGGTTCGGGCAGGGCGAGCCCACCCCGGTGGACCTGCGGCCCGGCGGCACGATGCTCTTCGACCACGGCGAGTACGGGACGTTCCCGACCACCATCGTCGAGGTGGACCCGCCGCACCGGTTCGCCTACCGGTGGGCCTCCGCCCACCCCGGCGAGCAGGCCGTCGACGGGAACTCCACCCTGGTGGAGTTCACCCTCGTCCCGGACGGCGACGGCACCCACCTCACCGTCGTCGAGACCGGCTTCGCCGCCCTCGCCATCCCGGCGGAGAGCATGCAGAACGCCTCGTACGAGAGCCACGAGGGCGGTTGGACCGAGCAGGTCGTCAACATCAAGAACTACGCGGAGACGGGTCGGACCGATGGGGTGACGGGGGGTGACTGCGAGGGCGCCGGATCGTAGGGGCGAGAATCGAGCCATGACCACAGGCACGGGCGAGCCGGCGGCGGCAGCCGCCCCGCTCGACACGGCGGACGCCATGTCCGAGGTGCTGTCGGCGCTCGCCGACCCCACCCGGCGGCGCATACTCGACGCACTCGCCACCCACGGCAGCGCGACCGCCACCGTCCTCGCCACGGAGTTGCCCGTCAGCCGGCAGGCGATCGTCAAGCACCTCGCGGTGCTCAGCCGCGCGGGGCTGGTGGCGGGCCGGCGCTCGGGGCGCGAGGCGCAGTTCACCGTCCTGCCCGCGCGGCTGAACGCGGCGGCCCGCTGGATGGCGCGGGTGGCCTCCGACTGGGATTCGCGACTCAACGCGATCAAGCGGCTGGCGGAGACCCCGCCCGAGGCGTGACCGCGCCCGGCGCGTGAGCCCGCCCGGCGCAGGACCTGGCCCGGGCGCATGACCCGGCCCACGCTCCGGCGCGGCGCACGAGCCCAAAAATGGATACCGCCCCCGAACCGGCGTGGGGGCCGGAACGGGGGCGGTGTCTGGGGAGGGCTCCCGGGGCTCCTTCGAGCCCGCGGGGTCAGCCCATGTGCGGGTAGCCGTACTCGGTCGGCGCCACCAGCGTCTCCTTGATCGCGCGGGTCAGCGTCCAGCGCATCAGGTTCTGCGGCGCACCCGCCTTGTCGTTGGTGCCCGAGGCCCGGCCGCCGCCGAAGGGCTGCTGGCCGACGACGGCACCGGTCGACTTGTCGTTGATGTAGAAGTTGCCCGCGGCGTAGCGCAGCTTCTCCATCGTGTGCGCGGCGGCGGCGCGGTCGTTCGCGATGACCGAGCCGGTCAGGGCGTACGCGGAGACGGACTCCATCTGGTCCAGCATCGCGTCGTAGCCCTCGGGCGACTCGTCCTCGTACACGTGCACCGCGAGGATCGGGCCGAAGTACTCGGTCGTGAAGACCTCGTTCTCCGGGTCCGTGCAGACGATGACGGTCGGGCGGACGAAGTAGCCCTCCGAGTCGTCGTAGCTGCCGCCCGCGACGATCTCGCAGCTCGGGTCGGCCGCGGCGCGGTCGATCGCGGCCTTGTTCTTGGCGAAGGACCGGTCGTCGATGACGGCGCCGATGAAGTTCGACAGGTCGGTGACGTCGCCCATCTTGATCCCGTCGACCTCGGCCGCGAACTCCTCCTTGAAGCCGGAGTTCCAGATCGAGGCGGGGACGTACGCCCGGGAGGACGCCGAGCACTTCTGGCCCTGGTACTCGAAGGAGCCTCGGGTCAGCGCGGTCTTCAGCACCGCGCGGTCCGCGCTCGGGTGCGCGACGACGAAGTCCTTGCCGCCCGTCTCGCCGACGATCCGCGGGTAGGAGCGGTACTTCTCGATGTTGTTGCCGACCGTCTTCCACAGGTGCTGGAAGGTGCGGGTGGAGCCGGTGAAGTGGATGCCCGCGAGGTCGGGGTGGTTCAGCGCCACCTCGGAGACGGCGATGCCGTCGCCGGTCACCAGGTTGATGACGCCCTTGGGCAGGCCCGCCTCCTCCAGCAGCTGCATCAGCAGCACGGCGGCGTGGGTCTGCGTCGGGGACGGCTTCCACACCACGACGTTGCCCATCAGGGCGGGGGCGGTCGGCAGGTTGCCCGCGATGGCGGTGAAGTTGAAGGGCGTGATCGCGTAGACGAAGCCCTCCAGCGGACGGTGGTCCAGCCGGTTCCACACGCCCGGGGAGTTCGCCGGCGGCTGCTCGGCGAGCAGCTGGCGGGCGTAGGCGACGTTGAAGCGCCAGAAGTCGACCAGCTCGCACGGGGTGTCGATCTCGGCCTGCTGGGCGGTCTTCGACTGGCCCAGCATGGTGGAGGCGGCCAGCGTCTCGCGCCAGGGGCCGGCCAGCAGCTCGGCGGCGCGCAGGATGATCGCGGCGCGGTCGTCGAAGGACATCGCGCGCCAGGCCGGGGCGGCGGCGAGCGCGGCGTCCACCGCGTCCCGGGCGTCCTGCTCGGTGGCGCCGGCGAAGGTGCCGATCACGGCCTTGTGGTTGTGCGGCTGGACGACGTCGACCCGCTCGCCGCCGCCCATCCGACGCACGCCGCCGATGGTCATCGGCAGCTCGATCGGGTTCTCGGCCAGCTCCTTGAGCTTCGCCTCCAGGCGGGCTCGCTCCGGGCTGCCGGGCGCGTAGGAGTGGACCGGCTCGTTGACCGGCGCGGGGACCTGGGTTACGGCGTCCATGGTTGCCGACAACTCCTTCGTTCGTGGATCGGTTGGGGAGGGGTTCAGCCGCGGCTGGCGAGCGAGCGCAGGAAGAAGGCCAGGTTGGCGGGGCGCTCGGCGAGCCGGCGCATGAAGTAGCCGTACCAGTCGGTGCCGTACGCGATGTACACCCGCATCCGGTGGCCCTCGGCGGCCAGCCGGTGCTGCTCGGCCTCCCTGATGCCGTACAGCATCTGGAACTCGTAGTCCTCCAGCTTGCGGCCGGCACGGTGGGCCAGCTCCTGGCTGATGGAGATGAGACGCGGGTCGTGGGACCCGATCATCGGGTACCCCTCGCCGTCCATCAGGATCCGCAGGCAGCGCACGTACGCCTTGTCGACCTCGGCTTTGTCCTGGTACGCGACGGACGCCGGCTCCTTGTAGGCGCCCTTCACCAACCGTACGCGCGAACCGGCCTCGGCGAGCATCCGGCAGTCGTCCTCGGTCCGGAAGAGGTACGACTGGACGACGGCGCCGGTGCGCGGGAAGCGCTGGCGCAGGTCGGCGTGGATCGCCAGCGTCGAGTCGACGGTGGTGTGGTCCTCCATGTCGAGGGTGACCGTGGTGCCGATCTCGGCGGCGGCCTCGACGACCGGGGTGACGTTCTTCAGCGCCAGGTCGTGGCCGCCGGGCAGGGCCTGGCCGAACGACGACAGCTTCACCGACATCTCGACGCGCTCCCCCAGGCCGAGCGGGCGCAGCGCCTCGACCAGCTCCAGGTAGGCGTCGCGGGCGCGCAGCGCCTCGGCCGGGTCGGTGACGTCCTCGCCGAGGACGTCGAGGGTCACCTCCAGGCCGCGGCTGGCGCTGTCCACGACGACGGGCACGGTCTCCTCGACCGACTCACCGGCGATGAAGCGATTCACCACGGGCTTGGTGAGCGGCGCTGCCGAGATGATGCGACGCATCCGGTCGCTGCGCGACGCGGCGAGGATCACGGGACCCAACACGGGGACCTCCACGAAGGTGTACGAGCAGGCCGACCCGGACCGCGGGGAAGACGATCCGGAACGGCACGAAGAACCACCGTGAAATCTAAGGATCGCTCCGATGGTCAGCCATCGACAGCTGTCACGCATCCGTGGCCGAGATCTCAGACACCTGTCTGAAGGCGGCGGGTGGGCGTGCCAGAATGTCCGGGTGAAGGGCGATTACCAGGACCTCGTCGACGAGATCTCGGCCCTGTTGGGGGCCCCGGCGACGCTGGAGAACCGCGACTTCGGGCTGATCGCGTTCGGCGTCCACGACAGCGGTCTGGACGAGGGTGCGCTGGATCCGGTGCGCACCCGCTCGATCCTCACCCGCACCTCCACGCCGGCGGTCCGCGCCTGGTTCGAGGGCTTCGGCATCGCCCGGGCGACCGGCCCGGTGCGGATCCCGGCGGCCCCGGACGCGGGCGTCCTGCGCGACCGGCTGTGTCTGCCCGTACGCCATCGGAGTGTCGTCCTCGGGTACGTCTGGCTGCTCGACACCACCCCGGGCCCCAGCGAAGCGCAGCTCGCCGGGGCCATGGAGGTGGCCTCCCGCATCGGCGTGCTGCTGGCCGACGAGGAGCGCGCCGACGCCGACCTCGCGCGCGAGTTGCGCGCGGTGCTCACCGCGGAGCGCGGCTGGCAGTACGACATGGCCGTGGCGGCGCTGCGGACCGCGTTGGGAGGGGCCGCGGTCGGGGCGAACGGCCCGCACGCGGTGGTGTGCGTGGCGCCCTGGCCGGCGGCGGACGCGCCGTCGGCGCGGTCGCTGCCGGGGGTGGCGGCGCTGTGCACGGTGACCGTGCCGTGGGCACCGCGGCAGGCCGGGTCCGCGTCCTCCCGGGTGCTCGGGGTCCTGGTGCGGCTGCGGGCCGTGGACACCACCGGTCCCGCGCTGACCCTGGCGGACCAGCTGATCGGCGCCGCCCAGGGCCTGACCGCCGGGATCGCCGCGCCCCGCCCCGGGCTGGCCGAGCTGAACGCCGCCTGGCACGAGGCGGCGTCCGCGGCCCGCGCCGCGCACGCGGAACCCGGGTCGCCGCAGGTGGCGGAGTGGGGCGCCATCGGCCCGTACCGCATGCTGACCTCGCTGGCCGACGGCCCCGCGGCCGACGACCCGGCCGTACGCCCCCTCTTCGCCCCCGCCCACCGCGAGCTGGCCCGCACCGCGGAGGTGTTCCTGGACTGTGCGGGGCAGGCGGGCCGTACGGCGTCCGCGCTCGGCATCCACCGGCAGACCCTCTACTACCGCCTCTCCCGCGTCGAACAACTCACCGGCCTGGACCTCGCGACCGGCGAGGACCGCCTGCTGCTGCACATGGCTCTGAAGGCGGCGCGCCTGTAGAGCGAGGTGTCCGGGGCGGGCGCGGCAGCACCGCAATGGGTGCGCGGTGACGGCGTCTGCGGCCCGTCATTTGTTGCGGGCTGCAGGTGGAGGTCTTAGGGCCGCTGGGGGTCCCCCAGGCCCTCTGGGGCCGAGGTGGGGGTCCCCCCGCTCCCGCAGGGCACAGGGGGAGGAACTGCGCGACAAGCCCACCACCGGGCCGCAGAGACCAACGCTCCTACGGAGTTACGGCGGGTACGTCGGGCGGCGCACGAGCCACACCGCACGCCTCGTCAGCCCGAACGACACCGGGGCCCGGCCCACCGCGACGGTGGACCGGGCCCCGGGCACGCATCAGACGCGCATACGGGCCGCGCGTCAGCCGACCAGGTTCACCGAACGCGCCGACGCCGCACCGATCTCCGCCGCGATCTCCGCCACCACCGGCTGCGGCACGGTGTCGTCGACGGTCAGCACCACCAGCGCCTCCCCGCCTTCCTCCGCCCGCGAGACCTGCATGCCCGCGATGTTCAGACCGGCCTCGCCGAGGATGCGGCCGACGGTGCCGACGACACCGGGACGGTCGTCGTAGCGGAGCACGAGCATGTGCTCGGCGAGCGCCAGGTCCACGTCGTGCTCGCCGATGGCGACGATCTTCTGGACGTTCTTCGGGCCGGCCAGCGTGCCGGAGACGGAGACTTCCTCTCCGCCCGAGAGCGTGCCGCGCACGGTGACCACGTTGCGGTGGTCCGGCGACTCGGAGCTGGTGGTCAGCCGCACCTCGACCCCGCGCTCCTGGGCGAACAGCGGCGCGTTCACATACGACACGGTCTCGGCCACGACGTCCTCGAACACGCCCTTGAGCGCGGAGAGTTCGAGCACCTTGACGTCGTGCTGGGTGATCTCGCCGTACACCTCGACGTCGAGCCGGACCGCGACCTCGCCCGCGAGCGCGGTGAAGATCCGGCCCAGCCGCTCGGCCAGCGGCAGCCCGGGCTTGACGTCCTCGGCGATCACGCCGCCCTGGACGTTCACCGCGTCCGGCACCAGCTCGCCGGCGAGCGCGAGGCGCACCGAACGGGCCACCGCGATGCCGGCCTTCTCCTGCGCCTCGTCCGTGGACGCACCGAGGTGCGGAGTGCACACGACCTGGTCGAACTGGAACAGCGGGGAGTCCGTGCAGGGCTCCTTCGCGTACACGTCCAGGCCAGCGCCGGCGACCCGGCCCTCCTTCAGCGCCGAGGCCAGCGCCTCCTCGTCGACGATCCCGCCGCGCGCGGCGTTCACGATGCGCACGGTCGGCTTGACCTTGTGCAGCGCCTCGTCGCCGATGAGCCCCACGGTCTCCGGCGTCTTGGGCAGGTGGACCGTGATGAAGTCGGCGGTCTCCAGCAGTTCGTCGAGCGAGAGCAGCTTGACGCCCATCTGGGCCGCGCGCGCCGGCTGCACGTACGGGTCGTACGCGACGACCTTCATCCCGAACGCGGACATCCGCTGGGCGACCAGCACGCCGATGCGGCCGAGGCCCACCACGCCGAGGGTCTTCTCGGCCAGCTCGACGCCGGTGTACTTGGAGCGCTTCCACTCGCCGTTCTTCAGCGCGGTGTTGGCCTGCGGGATGTTGCGGGCGGTGGCGATCAGCAGGCCGCAGGCGAGCTCGGCGGCGGTGACGATGTTCGACGTCGGGGCGTTCACCACCATCACACCGGCCTTGGTGGCGGCGGAGACGTCGACGTTGTCCAGACCGACGCCGGCGCGCGCGACGACCCTGAGCTTCTTCGCTGCGGCGATCGCCTCGGCGTCGACCTTCGTGGCGGAACGGATGAGAATCGCGTCGACGTCGGCGATCGCGGGGAGCAGCTGCGCACGGTCGGCGCCGCTGCAGTGCCGGATCTCGAAGTCCGGACCGAGCGCGTCCACGGTGGCGGGCGACAGCTCTTCGGCGATCAGTACGACGGGTTTACGAGCAAGCTCAGCGCTCACGTGAGTCCTCACAAGTCCAAAGATGCCGCACGGGCTCGCAAAGCCACGGCGGGAGTCGGCCGTCCCGACGGCCGCAGGCGGTGGAGGGGCTAGCCGCGTGGAAGACGCACGACACTGTGGGCCTGACGCGTGTTGTTCAGAAGTGTAGTGGTGTCCGGGGCTCGGTCTTGCGCCTTCTCGGCAGGATCACCCGTCCGTGGGTGGACGAAGTGGTCAACGACGGCGAAGGGCCGTCGCGCCCCCGTTCCCCGGGGTGCCACGGCCCTTCGCAACGGGCTCACGCCTCGTCGTCGACCCAGCTCATGAGCTTGCGCAGCTCCTTGCCGGTGGTCTCCAGCAGGTGGTTCTCGTCCTGCGTCTTGTACTCGTTGTACTTCTTCAGGCCGCCGTGGTACTCGTCCATCCAGTTCTTGGCGAAGGTGCCGTCCTGGATCTCGGCGAGGACCTTCTTCATCTCGGCCTTGGTCTGGTCGGTGATGATCCGCGGGCCGGTGACGTAGTCGCCCCACTCGGCGGTCTCGGAGACCGACCAGCGCATCTTCTCCAGGCCGCCCTCGTACATCAGGTCCACGATCAGCTTCAGCTCGTGGAGGCACTCGAAGTACGCGATCTCCGGCTGGTAGCCGGCCTCGACCAGGGTCTCGAAGCCCGCCTTGACCAGGGCGGCGGTGCCGCCGCAGAGCACGGCCTGCTCGCCGAAGAGGTCGGTCTCGGTCTCCTCGGTGAACGTGGTCTTGATGACGCCGGCGCGGGTGCCGCCGATGCCCTTGGCGTACGACAGCGCCAGCTCGAACGCCTTGCCGGTGGCGTCCTGCTCGACCGCCGCGATGCACGGGACGCCGCGGCCCTCCTCGTACTGGCGGCGGACCAGGTGGCCCGGGCCCTTCGGGGCGACCATGGCGACGTCCACGCCGGCCGGGGGCTTGATGAAGCCGAAGCGGATGTTCAGTCCGTGCCCGAAGAACAGGGCGTCGCCGTCCTTGAGGTGGGCGGCGATGGACTCCTCGTACACCTGGGCCTGGATCGGGTCCGGGACCAGGATCATGATGACGTCGGCCTCGGCGGCGGCCTCGGCGGGCGTGACCACGCGCAGGCCCTGCTCCTCGGCCTTGGTCTTGGACTTGGAGCCCTCGTGCAGACCGACGCGGACGTCGACGCCGGAGTCACGCAGCGACAGCGCGTGGGCGTGGCCCTGGCTGCCGTAGCCGATCACCGCGACCTTGCGGTTCTGGATGATGGACAGGTCGGCGTCGGCGTCGTAGAACAGCTCGGCCACTGGGATATCTCCTTGGGGTGCAGATGGTGCGTCCCACCGTACGGCGGGGAGGGGGCGGGGCGCCCGGGGGTCTCGCGATCCGGGCGGGGATGCACGTGGTACGGCCGCGGGGCCGTGCCGTACGACGGCTCAGGCCGTGCGGTCCAGGGCGCGCAGGGACCGGTCGGTGATGGACCGGGCGCCGCGCCCTATGGCGATCGTGCCGGACTGGACGAGCTCCTTGATGCCGAACGGCTCCAGCATCCGGAGCATCGCCTCCAGCTTGTCGCTGGAGCCGGTGGCCTCGATCGTGACGGCCTCGGGCGAGACGTCCACGGTCTTGGCGCGGAAGAGCTGGACGATCTCGACGATCTGGGACCGGGTCTCGTTGTCCGCCCGGACCTTGACCAGCACGAGCTCGCGCTGGATCGCAGCGCTGGGCTCAAGTTCGACGATCTTCAGGACGTTGACCAGCTTGTTGAGCTGCTTGGTGACCTGTTCCAGGGGAAGGCCCTCGACATTGACCACGATGGTGATGCGGGAGATGTCGGGGTGCTCGGTGACGCCGACGGCGAGCGAGTCGATGTTGAAGCCGCGGCGGGAGAAGAGGGCGGCGATCCGGGCGAGGATGCCCGGGGTGTTCTCCACCAGGACGGAGAGCGTGTGCTTGGTTGACATGACTTGGGTCTTCCGTCTCTCTGCTCGCTCAGTCGTCTTCGTTGTCGCCGAAGTCGGGGCGGACCCCGCGGGCGGCCATGACCTCGTCGTTCGAGGTGCCGGCGGCGACCATCGGCCAGACCATGGCGTCCTCGTGGACGATGAAGTCGATCACGACGGGGCGGTCGTTGATCGCGTTCGCCTCGGCGATGACCTTGTCCAGCTCGTCCGGCGACTCACAGCGCAGGGCGTAGCAGCCCATGGCCTCCGAGAGCTTGACGAAGTCCGGGACGCGGGTGCCGGCGCTGGGCTCCTTGCCGGTGGCTCCGGGGCCGGAGTGCAGCACGGTGTTGGAGTAGCGCTGGTTGTAGAAGAGGGTCTGCCACTGGCGGACCATCCCGAGCGCGCCGTTGTTGATGATGGCGACCTTGATCGGGATGTTGTTGAGCGCGCAGGTGGTCAGTTCCTGGTTGGTCATCTGGAAGCAGCCGTCGCCGTCGATGGCCCAGACGGTGCGGTCGGGGGCGCCGGCCTTGGCGCCCATGGCGGCCGGGACCGCGTAGCCCATCGTGCCCGCGCCGCCGGAGTTCAGCCAGGTGGCGGGCTGCTCGTAGTTGATGAAGTGGGCCGCCCACATCTGGTGCTGGCCGACGCCGGCCGCGTAGATGGTGTCCGGCGGCGCCAGCTCGCCGATGCGCTGGATGACCTGCTGGGGCGAGAGGCTGCCGTCCTCGGGCTGGTCGTAGCCGAGGGGGTAGGTCTCGCGCCAGCGGTTGAGGTCCTTCCACCAGGCGGTGTAGTCGCCGGTGTGGCCCTCGCTGTGCTCGGCCTGGACCGCCTGGACGAGGTCGGCGATGACCTCGCGGGCGTCGCCGACGATCGGGACGTCCGCGGCGCGGTTCTTGCCGATCTCGGCGGGGTCGATGTCGGCGTGGACGACCTTGGCGTACGGGGCGAAGCTGTCCAGCTTGCCGGTGACGCGGTCGTCGAAGCGGGCGCCGAGCGTCACCAGCAGGTCGGCCTTCTGCAGCGCGGTGACGGCGGTGACCGAACCGTGCATGCCCGGCATGCCCACGTGCAGCGGGTGGCTGTCGGGGAACGCGCCCAGCGCCATCAGGGTGGTGGTGACGGGGGCTCCGGTGAGCTCGGCGAGGATCTTCAGCTCGGTGGTGGCGCCGGCCTTCAGGACGCCGCCGCCGACGTACAGCACCGGGCGCTTGGCCTGGACGATCAGTTTGGCGGCCTCGCGGATCTGCTTGGCGTGCGGCTTGGTGACCGGGCGGTAGCCGGGCAGGTCCTGGGAGGGCGGCCAGCTGAAGGTGGTCTTGGCCTGGAGGGCGTCCTTGGCGATGTCGACGAGGACGGGCCCGGGGCGGCCGGTGGAGGCGATGTGGAACGCCTCGGCGATCGTGCGCGGGATGTCCTCGGCCTTGGTGACCAGGAAGTTGTGCTTGGTGACCGGCATGGTGATGCCGACGATGTCCGCCTCCTGGAAGGCGTCCGTGCCGATCGCGTGGGAGGCGACCTGGCCGGTGATCGCGACCAGCGGGACGGAGTCCATGTGGGCGTCGGCGATCGGCGTGACCAGGTTGGTGGCGCCGGGGCCCGAGGTCGCCATGCACACCCCGACCTTGCCGGTGGCCTGGGCGTATCCCGTCGCGGCGTGCCCCGCGCCCTGCTCGTGGCGGACCAGGACGTGGCGGACCCGGGTGGAGTCCATCATCGGGTCGTACGCGGGGAGGATGGCGCCACCGGGGATGCCGAAGACGGTGTCGGCACCCACTTCCTCAAGAGAGCGGATGAGGGACTGCGCACCTGTCACGTGCTCGACTGCGGGGGTCTGCTGCCCGCCGCTACGGGCGCGCGGCTGGGGATGGTGGGCCCCGGTGGCCTGCTCGGTCATCGGCATTCTCTTCTCGAAGCAGAGGGTTTGCTGGGGGGTGCTGCGGGTGGTGCTGCCGGTCTGGTCGGGTCGTCCTGGTCGGTTCGTCGCTCGGGCGCTCGCCGGGCGTTACCGGTCTGCTCGGTTCTGCACGGTCTTGCGGTGGTTGGCGCCGGTACGCCGCCCGGTGCCGGTGCAACAAAAAACCCCTCGTGCCGTAGGGCAAGCGAGGGGAGCGCGTCGGGAGGAGTCCGCGGGGTCCTGGTGGGGATCCCGCTCAGCCGACGCGCTGTCCAAGTACGAGAATTCGGGTGCGCATGGCACTGACCCTCTCTCCGGCGCGCCATGACTGTCAAGCCCGTGGGATGCACGTCTCATCATGTGAGCCGCGGTTTGTGCGAACCGCGTCCCATTCCGAAGGAGCCGCCGCCCGCGCCGCCCATCAGGGCGGGCAGGGCCATCGCACCGGGCACCGTGAAGTCGTCCCTGACCAGGGCGCGCCGCAGCCGGTACTCGTCGAGGGCGCCGGAGAAGGCCATGCCCTGGCCGTGGGTGCACCCCATGGCCCGCAGGGCGAGCACCTGCTCGGGGGAGTCCACCCCTTCCGCGACGGACTGCATCCCCAGGTCGTTGGCGATCCGCAGCAGCCCGCTGGTGATCTTGTGCAGTCGGGCGGACTCCACGACGCCGTCGACCAGCCCCCGGTCCAGCTTGAGCACGTCCACCGGGAGCCGGCGCAGGGCGTTGATGGCCGCGTAGCCGCTGCCGAAGCCGTCCAGCGCGATCCGCACCCCGAGCCGGCGCAGCGCCACGAGGCGCTGTTCCAGGTCGTCGAAGGAGTTCCGCGGGTCGTGGTAGATCCGGGGGTCGTTGTCGGACAGCTCGACGATCAGCGAACCGGACGGCAGGCCGTGCCGGGTGAGCAGGCCCTCGATGCTGCCGAGCGGCAGCGACCGGTCCAGCAGTCGACGCGCGGAGATCCGTACCGAGACCGGGACGCAGTGGCCGTGCCGACCGCGCTCGGCGGCCTGCGCCACGGACTCCTCCAGCAGCCAGCGACCGAGTTCGGCGGCGCGGTCCACGTCGTCGGAGACCCGTAGGAACTCGGCGGGCGTGAACAGGATGCCCTGGGCCGAGCGCCAGCGGGCCTGCGCGGCGACGGCGTCGATGCGGCCGGTGGCCAGGTTCACCACGGGCTGGTGCAGCAGCGCGAACTCGCCCTCGTGCAGGGCGCTGCGCAGCCGGGCGGCCAACTCGGTGCGGCGGACCACTTCGGCCTGCATCTGCGGTACGTACAGCTCGACCCGGTCCTTCCCGCCGGCCTTCGCCCGGTACATGGCGAGGTCGGCGTTGCGCATGAGGTCGGAGGGGCCGCAGCCGGGCTCGGCGAAGGCGACCCCGATGGACGCGGCCACCCTGACGTCCTGGCCGTCGATCCGGTACGGCTGGGAGAGTGTGAGCCGCAGCCGGTCGGCGATCTCGACCACCTGGGCCTCGCGGGTGACCCGGTCGCGGGTGCCGTCGCCGGCGATCAGGGCGGCGAACTCGTCGCCGCCGAGGCGGGCGGCGGTGTCCCCGGCCCTCAGGGATTCGGCCAGCCGGCCCGAGGCCGCGATGAGCAGTTGGTCCCCGGCCTGGTGGCCGAGCCGGTCGTTGACGCCCTTGAAGCCGTCGAGGTCGATGAAGAGCACGGCGGTGCCGGCGTCGCCTGAGCGCCGGCCGGACAGGGCCTTACGCACCCGCTCGGTGAACAGCGCCCGGTTGGGCAGGTCGGTGAGCGGGTCGTGCTCGGCGCTGTGCTGGAGCTGGGCCTGGAGTCTGACGCGTTCGGTGACGTCCCGGCTGTTGAAGAGCAGCCCGCCCTGGTGGCGGTTGACCGTGGACTCCACGTTGAGCCATTCGCCGGTGCCGGAGCGGAAGCGGCACTCGATCCGGGTGGTGGGCTCCTCCGCCGCCGGCGCGGCCAGGAACCGCCGCACCTCGTGGACGACCCGTCCGAGGTCCTGCGGATGGACCAGGCAGGCCAGCTCGGAGCCGGTCAGCTCCTCCGCGTCCCGTCCGTAGACGCCGTTGGCCGCGGGGCTGACGTAGCGCAGCACCCCGGAGGGCGCGGCGATCATGATCACATCGCTGGACCCCTGGACCAGGGAGCGGAAGTGGTTCTCCTTCTGGGCCAGTTCGTGGGTGAGCGCGATGTTGTCGAGGAGCATGATCCCCTGGCGTACGACCAGGGCGAGCACGACGGTGCACGCGGTGATGACGACGACCCGGTCCACCCGGCGTCCCTCGACCACGTTGTACAGGATCCCCAGGGTGCAGACCGCGGCGGCCAGGTACGGGGTGAGGGCGGCCAGGGAGCCGGCCACCGGCCGGGTGGGCGGACGCGGCTGCGGCGGTCTGACCGTCTCGACCGGTCGCGGCACGCCCCAGGGGGCGTACGCCAGCAGGAGCGATCCGGCAAACCAGCCGGCGTCCAGGAGCTGCCCGGAGCTGTAGGTCTCGCGCAGCAGCGGCGAGGTGAACAGCGCGTCCGACACCACGGTGAGCGCGAGGGCCGCGACCGCGGTGTGCACCGCGGAGCGGTTGCCGGCCGAGCGGCGGAAGTGCAGCGCCAGCACCATGCTGACCAGCACGATGTCCAGCATCGGATACGCCAGGGAGAGCGCGGCGGGCGCCACGCTCTCCCCTTGGACGTGCGCCGTGTGGGCGAGGGCGAGGCTCCAGGAGATGGTCAGCAGGGAGCCGCCGATCAGCCAGGCGTCCAGGGCCAGGCAGACCCAACCGGCCCGGGTGACCGGGCGCTTCGCGAGGACGAGCAGGCCCACGATGGCGGGCGGCGCGAAGCAGAGGAAGAACACGTCCGCGGTCGACGGGCTGGGCACCGGTCGGTCCAGCACGACCTCGTACCACCCCCAGACGCCGTTGCCGAGGGAGGCCATCAGGGAGGAGAGGGCGAACAGCAGCCACGCGGGCCGCCGCCGCGGGGTGACCTGGCGCGCGTAACAGAAGCACGAGACGGCGGCGATCAGGGCGGCGGCGCTGAGTCCGAAGTCGCCCATGATCAGAGCGAGTTCCCTGGAGCCCCAGCCAACCGCGGCGCCCACGGCGTAACCGATGCAGAGCAGGGCCAGGAGGAGGGGGGCGAGGAGCCCCTGCGCACCACCGGCCGCCGCCCGGCCGGCCACCAGCGCCTCCTGGGCGCTCACCGGCCCGCTCCCCGGGCCGTTCCCCGAGGAGACCCCGGGTGTCGTCGACGACATCCCCGCCGCGTTGGATCATTGGTCCATTGGCCGTGCATCGCCCGTCGCCCCCCTCGGAATCCAATCGACAGTCAGGCTGCGCCACCGCACCGCCCCATGCTGGGTGCAACCCCCAAGTCGGGACTTTACACCAGGATGGTCACTCAGGGACATAGCACCTCTACTCTCCGTGACCATGGTCGAGCGGGACGACGCGCTGGGCGATCGGGGGGCTTCGCAGCGTTTCCGGCTGTGACGGGGTCGGACCGGGGGTCCGGATGGCGCGAACCGTACGGTCCGACCCCGTGGGCGATCTTCCGGCGCTACGCCGTGGAGCCGGTGGTGAGGACGAGGTTGTCCAGCGGTTCGCCGGCTGCGAAGCGGGTGAGCTGCCGGGCCAGCAGCCGCTTGGCGCGCGGCATGAAGGCCGAGGTGGACCCGCCGACATGGGGGCTGATCAGCACTCCGGGCGCGTGCCAGAGGGGGTGTCCGGCGGGCAGCGGCTCGGGGTCGGTGACGTCGAGGGCCGCGGTGATGCGTCCGCTCGTGACTTCGGCGAGCAGCGCCGCGGTGTCGACGACGGCGCCGCGGGCGACGTTCACCAGGAGTGCGCCGTCCTTCATCGCCGCCAGGAACTCCCCGTTCACCAGGCCCTTCGTCCCGGCGGTCAGGGGCACCGACAAGATCACCACATCGGCTTCGGGGAGCAGGGCGGGCAGTTCGGTGAACGGGCGCACCACACCGCGCTCGGTGGTGCGCGGGGAGCGCGCGACGCGTTCCACGCGCGCGCACTCAAAGGGCGCGAGCCGGTCCTCGATCGCGGCCCCGATCGCCCCGTATCCGATGATCAGCACCGACTTGTCGGCGAGCGCCGGATAGAAGCCGGAGCGCCACTCCTCGGCGTCCTGGCCCCGGACGAAGCCGGGGAGGCCGCGGAGCGAGGCGAGGACGAGCGCGAGGGCCAGTTCGGCCGTGGACGCCTCGTGCACGCCGCGGGCGTTGCAGAGGCGTACGCCGGAACGGAGGCTTCCGAGCCCCGGTTCGACGTTGTCGGTCCCTGCGGAGAGTGTTTGCACGACCCTGACGGACGACATCGAGGGCAGCGGGCGGGTCGCGGTCGTCGCACCGGACATGTAGGGGACCGTGTAGAAGACGCAGTCGGCCGGGTCGGCGGGGAAGTCCTCGCCGCCGTCCCAGAGCCGGTAGGTGAGGCCCGAGTCGGCGGCCGGGGGCAGGCCCTCGATCTCGTCGGCCGGTATGGGCAGCCAAACGTCGGAAGTCATGGTCACCACGGTAGGACGTGTTGTGTTGATCTTGGTGGGCTGGGAGTGGTGGAACGGCTGGGGTTGGTTAGTTTGGTGGGCGTCCGGCGACGGACGAGGAAGCGGAGGGTACGGGCGGGTGGAGCGCAGGACGATCGGCGCGGCGGCGCTGCGGGTGGGCGCGGTGGGGCTGGGCTGTATGCCGATGAGCTGGGCGTACGCCACTTCGCAGCAGCGCGGGGACCGTTCCCTGCGGACGGTGCACGCGGCCCTGGACGCGGGCTGCACGCTGCTGGACACCGCGGACATGTACGGACCCTTCACCAACGAGCTGTTGCTCGGCCGGGTCTTGAAGGAGCGGCGTGCGGACGCGTTCGTCGCGACGAAGGTCGGGCTCCTGGTGGGTGACCAGCACGTCGTCGCCAACGGCCGGCCCGGGTACGTGCGGCGGGCCTGCGACGCGTCGCTGCGGCGGCTCCAGACGGACGTGATCGACCTGTACCAACTGCACCGGCCCGACCCCGAGGTCCCCGTCGAGGAGACGTGGGGCGCGATGGCGGAGTTGGTGACGGCGGGGAAGGTGCGGGCGCTCGGGGTGTGCGCGACGGGGGCCGACGACGCGCGGGCGCCCCGGCGCGGTACGGCGTACCCCGCGGCGTACTCGGGGCCGTACGGCAAAACGATCCGGCTGCTGGAGCGGGTGCAGCAGGTGTTCCCGGTGGCCGCGGTGCAGGCGGAGCTGTCGGTGTGGTCGCCGGACGCGCTGGAGCTGCTGTTGCCGTGGTGCGGGGCCAGGGGCGTCGGCTTCTTGGCGGCGATGCCGCTGGGCAGCGGCTTCCTCACCGGGACGCTCACGCCGGGGCAGGGCTTCGAGCCCGACGACCCGCGGGCCCGGCACCCCCGTTTCACGGCGGAGATGATGGCGGCGAACCAGCCGGTGGTCGCCGGGCTGCGGCGGGTGGCCAGGCGGCACGGCCCGGACGCCACCCCGGCGCAGGTGGCCCTGGCGTGGGTGCTGGCGCGCGGGCGGCACGTGGTGCCGGTGCCCGGGGCCAAGCGCGAGGCGTGGGTCGTGGAGAACGCGGGGGCGGTGGGGCTGCGGCTCACGGAGCGGGACGAGGCGGAGATCGCGGCGCTGCCGGCGGCGCTGGGCTCCTGGGACTGAGCGGCGCTGCCGCGGCGCGGCAGGTGGGCGCTGGCGCGGGAGGTGGGCGCTGGCGCGGGAGGTGGGCGCTGGCGCGGGAGGTGGGCGCTGGCGCGGGAGGTGGGCGCTGGCGCGGGAGGGCGGTGTCGCGGATGGTGCGCTCGGGAACCGTTCGCGCCCGGGCGGTGTATGAAGGGTAGTTGTCCGCCCACTCGACGAAGGGATCGTGATCGTGCGACGTCCTGGAGCGACGGCCGTTGTGGCCACCGCCGTGCTGCTGCTGGCCACCGCGTGCTCGTCCGACGGCGGCCGGACGCCGAGCGGGCGGGGTACGGCCTCCGCCTCCGGTCCGACCGGTGCCGCGTCGGGCTCCCCTTCGCCGACGGGCCCGCCGGCGAAGGGCTCGGTGAAGGTCGCGGGCACGGTCACCGAGGGGCTGAAGTCCCCGTGGGGCGCGGTTGCCCTGCCCGACGGGGACGTCCTGGTCTCGTCCCGGGACGAGGCCACGATCACCCGGGTCGACGGCGAGAGCGGCAAGCAGACGCAGATCGGCTCGGTCCCGGGCGTCGCTGCGAACGGCGAGGGGGGTCTGCTGGGCATCGCCGTCTCCCCCGACTTCGCCGCCGACCGCCAGGTGTACGCCTACTTCACGACGGACTCCGACAACCGCATCGCCCGGCTGCGCTATGACGAGCAGCGCCCCGCCGGCCAGCAGTTGGGCGCCCCGGACACGATCCTGCGGGACATCCCGAAGGGCGTCGTGCACAACGGCGGCCGGATCGCGTTCGGGCCGGACAAGATGCTGTACGCGGGCACGGGCGAGGTCGGTCAGACGGGCCTTTCGCAGGATCCTGCGTCGCTCGGCGGGAAGATCCTGCGGATGACCCCGGACGGGCGCCCCGCACCGGACAATCCCCGCCCCGACTCCCTCGTCTATTCGCTGGGCCACCGCAACGTGCAGGGGCTCGCCTGGGACGCCGACAAGCGGCTGTGGGCCAGCGAGTTCGGCCAGAGCACCTGGGACGAGCTCAATCTGATCCGCCCCGGCGAGAATTACGGCTGGCCCGACGTGGAGGGGAAGGGCGGCAAGGACGGCTTCGTGGATCCGGTGGCCCAGTGGAAGACGGACGAGGCGTCCCCGAGCGGCATCGCGTACGCCGAGGGCTCCATCTGGATGGCGGGCCTGCGGGGCGAACGCCTGTGGCGCATTCCGCTCGCCGGCGGGGAACCGTCCGCCGCGCCCCAGTCGTTCCTGAAGTCGGAGTACGGCCGACTGCGCACCGTCGTCGCCACGAGCGGCCCCCAGGTCCTGCTGATCACCAGTGAGACCGACGGCCGGGGCTCGCCCGAGTCCGGGGACGACCGCATCCTCCGTCTGGAGGTGAAGTGAGGAGTGCCCCACCGATGTTCAATGTCTTCGAGCAGATCTTCGCACCGGGCCGCAAGCACACGGACGAGGAGCACAATCGACTCGCCCTGACCCGGGAGGACGTCGGGGACGCGGATCCCGCGCGCGGCCCGATAGACCTCACGTCCGGCACGGTCGTCGTCCGCCACCCCGCCAAGGCCGCCCCGGCTGCCTCCGCCGGCGCTGACTGAGCCAGCAAGGGCCACGGGCGGCGCCGGCCGACGCGAGGACAACAGGCGCGCGGCGCTGGGACGACCGGGTGCGGCGCGTGGACGGCCGGGGTGCGGCGCAGGGGTTAGACGCCGGTCTCTTCCAGGGGGAAGAGCCGCAGCCGGTGGGCGACAGCCGCCGCTTCGCCCCGGCCGGACACGTTCAGCTTGGCCAGGATGTTGGACACGTGCACGCTCGCGGTCTTCGGGGAGATGAAGAGCGTCTCGGCGATCTGGCGATTGCTGCGGCCCGTGGCCACCAGCCGTAGGACGTCCTTCTCGCGCGGGGTCAGCCCGAAGGCGGAGCCCGGGGAGGGGTCGGCCGCGGCGCAGCCCTCGGCCTCGCCCGGTGCCGCGTTCCGCTCCGGCTCCAGTGGGATGCGGGCGCGCTGCGCGAGGAGCGCGTTGTCCTGGACGAGCGGTCTGGCACCGAGGCGTACGGCGGCCTCCTGGGCCTGTCGCAGCAGCTCGGCCGCGCGGGCGCGGTCCGTCGACAGCAGGGACTCGGCCCAGCGGTGCCGCACCAGCGCCAGCGCGTAGGGGTGGTTCACCTGCTCGAACGCCTCGCCGGCCTCGGCCCAGTCCTCGGGGCGGTCCTCGCCGCGGGCGCGGCGCAACTCCACGCGCACCCAGCGGTCGTACGCCACCCACATGGGGACGGCGGCGGGCAGGGTGCGGGCCAGTGCGGCGATGCGGTCCAGGACTTCGGCGCGGCCCTCCTCGGCGGCGGGCAGCCCGCGGGTGTCGCCCTCCAGGGTCGCGGCGATGCGCAGCAGCGGCCAGGCGTACCGCTGCGTGCCGGTCGGGAAGCCGTCGGCGGTCACCCGGGTGAACTCGGCGCGGGCGTCGGCGATCCGCCCCTGGGCCGCGGCGATCGCGACCTCGATCATGTCGAGGCTGACGGTGCTCTGCGGGGTGGGGTCCTTCGTGCCGAAGTGCTCGCGCGCCTCGCGCAGCCGTCGGGCGGCCGACGCGGTGTCGCCGCGGCCCAGGTCCAGCAGGGCGAGTCCGGTGGCGGCCCAGGCGCGCGGCTTGGGGCTCTGGGCGACGGTCAGGGAGCGCTCCGCGACCTCCTTGACGTCGTCCCAACGCCCGAGGACGAAGTACGAGTCGGCGAGGTTGCCGAGGACCCACGCCTCGGTGCCGACCAGTTCGTGGCTGGCGGAGACCTCCAGGCCCTCCAGCAGGACGTCGACGGACTCCTGGGAGCGTCCCACGCCTTCCAGGGCGTGCGGCAGGTTCACATGGCTGCTGGAGATCAGGGAGGAGAGGTTGAGCGCCAGGGACCGCTCCTTGACGGCGTACATCTCGGCCAGTCCCTGCTCGACGTGGCCGGCCTCGACGAGGAGGCCGCCCAGGGAGAGCCGGGCGGCGAGTTCGGTGTTCTCGTCGCCGACCATCCGCGCGTACTCCACGGCGCGTTCGGCGATGGCGAGGCTCTCGGGGCCGGGGGTGTGGATGCGGTACCAGGCTGCGGCCTCGGCGAGCACCTGGGCGTGCACCGGAGACGGCGGCAGGCCGCGCACCACTTCCTTGGCCTCGGCGAGTTCGGCCCAGCCGTCGCCGCGGCCGAGCACCGACACCAGCCGGGAGCGCTGGACGGCGAACCAGGCAGCGCTCAGCGGGTCCTGTTCGGCGAGCGCCAGCCGCTGGCCGCGCTTGGCGATCTGCAGGGCGCGCTCCCGCTCCCGGCTGAGCCGGCCGGCGGTGGTGGCCTCCGCCATCAGGTCGAGGAAGCGCAAGGGGGTCTCGGGGTCGCAGCCGCGCGCGGGGTACGCCTCGGCGTAGTCCAGCGGGCGCAGTTCGGCGCGGACCTCGGAAGGCGCGTTGTCCCACAGCTCCATGGCCCGCTCCAGCAGCCGCAGCTGCTCGGAGTAGGCACGGCGGCGGCGGGCTTCGACGGAGGCGCCGAGCACGGCCGGCAGCGCCTTGGCCGGGTCGTGCGCGTGGTACCAGTAGCTGGCGAGCCGCATGGCCCGCTCGTCGTCCCGTACCAGCGCGGGGTCGGCCTCCAGCGCCTGGGCGTACCTGCGGTTGAGCCGGGAGCGCTCGGGGGGCAGCAGGTCGTCGCTGACGGCCTCGCGGGCGAGGGAGTGCCGGAAGCGGTAGCCGTCGCCGTCCGGGGACGGCTGGAGGATGTTCGCCTCGACGCCGGCGCGGAGGGCTTCGATGAGGTGGTCCTCGGGGAGGCCGGTGACGGCGAGGAGGAGGCCGTACTCCACGGTGGAGCCGCCCTCGGCGAGAACGCGGGCGGCCCGCTGGGCGGACTCGGGCAGGGCTTCGACCCGTACGAGCAGGATGTCGCGCAGCGAGTCGGGCAGGCCGCAGGGGTCGTCGGCGACGAGGCTGCGGGCCAGCTCCTCCACGAAGAAGGCGTTGCCGTCGGAGCGGTCGAAGACGTTGTCGACCATGTCGGGGGCGGGCTCGGCGGCGAGGATGCCGACGAGTTGGCGGTGCACCTCGCCGCGGGTGAAGCGGGCCAGCTCGATGCGTTGGACGGTGCGGGTGCGGTCCAGCTCGGCGAGGAAGGGGCGCAGCGGATGGCGGCGGTGGACGTCGTCGGAGCGGTACGTGGCGATGAAGACGAGCCGGCCGCGGCGCAGGGTGCGGGTGAGGTAGGTGATCAGATGGCGGGTGGAGGCGTCGGCCCAGTGCAGGTCCTCCAAGACCAGGACGACCGTCCGCTCCGCCGCGACGCGCTCCAGCAGGCGGGTGGTCAGCTCGAAGAGGCGGGCCAGCTCGCCGTCCTCGTCCCCGCTGCGCTCGCCCCTCGGGTACTCCCCCAGCTCGGGGAGGAGGCGGGCGAGTTCCTGTTCGTGTCCGGCGGCTGCGGTCGCCATCTCCTCGGGCATCAGCCGGCGCAGGGTGCGCAGGGCGGTCGAGAAGGGGGCGAAGGGCAGGCCGTCGGCGCCGATCTCGACGCAGCCGCCGACGGCGACGACTGCGTCACGGCGCCGGGCCTCCGTCCACAGCTCCTCGATCAGCCGGGTCTTGCCGACCCCGGCCTCGCCGCCGACGAGGAGGGCCTGCGGCTCTCCGCACCCGGTGGTGCCGTCCCCGGCAGCACGGATGAGCGCGTCGGTGAGCACGGACAGCTCACCGGCGCGCCCGACGAACACCGGACTGACGGATCGGGTCTCCACGCTGCTGAGCATCGCACAGGCGTCTGACAGCACGGCACCCCCGACGATCTTCGTCGGGGGTGGGCCGTCGGTGGCGCCGGGCTCCCAGGAGTGTGCGGGGGCCGCGGCGCGGGCCGGGTTCACGCGGCGGGGGCGTAGCGTCGGGCCGGGTTCGCCCCGTCCTCTTCCGGCTCGGCGCCGCGTTGCTCTGTGCGCCGGGCGAGGCGTGCCCGACGGGCCAGGCGGTACGCCTCGGCGCGCCGGACTAGCTCCTCGTGGTGTACCCGGGCGGCCTCGCGGTCGAAGTGGCCGTGCGTCGCGAATGCGGACATGTCCCGCTCCTCGGGTGGTGGTGGGTTCCGGCTCTCTGCCGTGCCTCCACTCTCGGTTCCCAGGCGGGTCCGGCACATCGGAAGGGTGCCGCATCCTCGCGCGGGCGGGGTCCTTAGGCCCGGGCCGCGGGCGGGCCGGGCCGCGCGTGCCGGCCTGAGGAGGGCTGCGGGGTGCCTTAGAAGACCCGCGCCGTTGCCCTAGCTCGTGGGCGCTGCCTACGGCGTGCCTTGGGGGCGGGTGAACTGTTCGCGGAGGTGGCCGGCGAGCGCCTTCAGTTGGCGGTTCGTGCGGTCGGTGCGCCAGACCAGGCCCAGTTGGGACGGGTCGTCGAGCCCGTCGACCGTCAGGTAGCGGACGTCGCTGCGGGTGGTGCGTTCGCTCAGCGGGCGGCAGATCAGCATGCCGTGCTCGCCGGTGGCGACGCGGGCCAGGCCCTCGTGGACGGTGGTGATCCCGGTGGTGGACCTGATGGGGGTGCCGGCGGGGGTGGCGTGCGGCACCTGCGCCGTCATCCAGTAGTCGGGGGCGTCCCCGACGGGCCGCAGCAGGTCCAGCGACCCCAGTTCCTCGACGTCGACGCGGTCCGCCGCGGCGAGCGGGTGGGAGTCCGCGACGGCCAGCAGCCGGTCCTGCGGAGGGAAGCGGAATCCGGTGGTCAGGGCGGGCTCGTGGACGGGCAGTTCGACGACGACGGCGTCGAGCCGGCCGCCGAGCACGGCGGTGAAGGGCGAGCCCCAGGGGATCTCGCTCAGCTCCATCGACACGTCCTCCTCGGCGCGCAGCCGCCGGAACGCCTCGGTGACCTCCTCGTACACGCTGCCGTGGAAGCCGATCTGCAGCCGGCACAGGGCGCCCCTGCGGGCCCGCTCCCGGGCACCGGTGAGCGCGGCGTCCAGCGCGTCGTAGGCCGGTCGCACCTCGTCGACGAACTGGGCGCCGAACCGGCTGAGCGCGACGCGGCGGCTGGTGCGGTCGACCAGCCGGACCCCGACGCGGCGTTCGAGGGCGCCGACGAGTTGGCTCACCCGGCTCTGCGAGCAGCCCAGACGGGCGGCGGTACGGCCGAAGTGCAGCTCTTCGGCGAGGACGAAGAGGCACTCCAACTCCTGCACGTGGACCTGGTTCATCGCGTTCTCCCCGCACTCCACCGATCGATCACTCCAGCTCATCGAAGCCTGAGAAGATCGGCGTTGTTCCCGCCCCGGGGCGCTGCTTGGTTGGAAGGCATGGAATCCCCCGCATCCCTCCCCGACGCCAACGCCGGTCCAACGCGCACCACAGCGTGGCAATGGCTGTCGGTCACCGTGCTCGCGCTCGCCACCTTCGTCGTCGTCACCTCGGAGATGCTGCCGATCGGCGTGCTGACGCCGATGGCCGACGGCCTGGGGATCAGTCGGGGGGCGGCCGGTTCGAGCCTGACCGTCACCGGTCTGGTGGCCGCCGTGGCCGCCCCCACGGTGCCCCGACTGCTGGGCGCGCTCGATCGACGCGTGGTGCTCGCCGCCGCGATGGTGGTGGTGGCCGCGGGCAACGCCTTGACCGCGGTGGCGGACGACTTCGGCCTGCTGGTGGTCGCCCGGGTGATCCTCGGCATCGGGATGGGGGCGGTGTGGGGCCTCGCGTCCGCGGTCGCGCCCCGGCTCGTGGCACCGCGCAACGCCGCGTTGGCCGTGTCCCTCGCGATCGGTGGGGTCGCGGCGGCGTCGGTCGTCGGCGTGCCGCTGGGCACGCTGGTCAGCAACGCCTTCGGGTGGCGTGCGGCCTTCGGCGCGCTCGCCGTCTGCGCGGTGGCGCTCGCCGCCGCGCTGCTGCTGGCGCTGCCCCGGCTGCCCCGCCCGTCGGCGCCGACCGTCGCCGCCGACGGCGCGGACGCGGCGTCCCCGCTGCGCATCCGGCCGGTGCGGGTCGGGCTGGTCCTGATCCTGTTCCTGGTCTCCGCGCACTTCGCGGCGTACACCTACGCACGGCCCGTCCTGGAGGAGCGGACCGGGCTGACGCCGGGCGCCATCGCCGCGTTCCTGCTCGTGTACGGGCTCTTCGGACTGGTCGGCAACTTCGCGGCCGGCGCCCTCGCGGCGCGGCGTGCCCGCGGCACGGTGCTGGCCCTGACGGTCGGCGTCGGCGCGGCGATCGCGCTCCTCGCGCTCTTCGGCCGGTGGTCGGTGCCGACCGGCGTCGGCATCGCGCTGTGGGGCGTGGCGTACGGCGGGCTCTCGGTGGCCGGCCAGATCTGGATGACCCGCTCGGCGCCCCACCGCGTCGAGCAGGTGACCGGGATCTACGTGGGCGTCTTCACCGCCGCCATCGCCCTCGGTGCCTTCCTCGGCGGCACCGTGGTGGAGGCGTTCGGCATCACGGCGCTGCTGTGGAGCGCCGCGGGGCTCACGGCAGCGGCGCTCGTCGTGGGACTGCTCGGCGGCGGCCGGACTCCCTCGACCAACCCGACCGTACTCACTACCTCGGCCGCACCGGGTGCCCCGATCGTCCCGACCACCCCCGCCGCCTCGACTAACACCACCGTCCCAAGCACCCCGACCGCCTTGACTGACACGACCGTCCCGAGCACGCCGACCACCCCCACCGGTCGGAAGCCCTGCGCCGCTGCCGCGCCGCGCGATTGAGCCCGGGCCGGGTGCTCAGCCGGCGGAACGCCCGCCCGCGGCGGTCCATACGTACGGCGTCGTGGTGCTGAGCACCCGGAACCCGAGCCGTTCCAGGATCGGTCGGCTCTGGTCGCTCGCGTCCACCTGGAGGTAGCGGTACCCCCGCTCGGCGGCGATCTTCGCGCGATGGGCGACCAGCGCCCGGTAGATGCCCCGGCCGCGCCACTCGGGGTGCGTACCGCCGCCCCACAGGCTGGCGAACCCGGTGCCGACGTGCAGGTCCATCCGGGCCGAGCACACCGGCACCTCGCCGGCCACCGCCACGGCCATCACCGTGGTGTCGCTGCCGAGCTGCCGAAGGAGCTGTCGTTCCATCTCGGCGTGGACCCGCCCGAACGCCAACTCGTTGACCTGGGTCATCAGCCGTACGCCCGCCGCGTCGCTGACGTCGTCGATCCGCACGCCGTCCGGAAGGGGTGCCTCCGTGGGCAGTTCGGCGATCTCGGCCACCATCAGGGTCTCCTCGGGCTCGGGCACGAAGCCCGCAGCGAGCAGTCGCCCCGCGAGGTCGGCGGGCCGGTCGTGGGAGTACAGCTTCCACTCGAAGTCCCGCCCGAGGGCGTCGAAGTGCGCCGTCTCGGCGGCGATCGCCGCGTCCGCCGTGCCCTCGTCGAGGTCGGACCACAGGACGCCGTTCCAGTCGGGTGCGGTCGCCCGCACGACGTCACCGACGCGTTCGACGCGGGTGCCGGGGGTGTCGTCGACGAAGCCGCGGCGGAGTTCCGCGTCGAACTGGGCAAGCACTTCAGTGTGGTCCATCCGCCCATTGCATCAGCCGGCGACCGGACTGACCACCGGGTTTTCCCGGCTCAGCGAGGGCTCTCAGCCGGTGCTCTGCGAGCCGTCGCGCAGCTCGCGCCACTCGGGCGCCAGCACCGACCAGACCTCCATGTCGTGCCGGACGCCGCGGTGCTCGTACGACTCGCGCAGGACCCCGTCCCGGCGCATCCCGAGCCGCTGGGCGACGTTCACGCTGGGGGTGTTCCCCGAGGCGACGACCCATTCGACCCGGTGCACCCCGCGCACCCGGACCGCCCAGTCCACGAGGACCGTGACCGACTGGGTGACCAGTCCGCGGCCGACCGCGGCGGGCTCCAGCCAGCAGCCCACCTCGCAGGTGCCGCCGGCGGCGTCGAGGGAGACGAAGAGGACGCCGCCGACGAGGGTGCCGTCCAGCCAGATGCCGTAGATCCTGCCGCCGTCGGCGGCCTGTCGGTCGGCGTACGACTGGAGGAGCGCGCGGGCGGAGGCGAGGTCCGCGGCCCGGTCGGCGAAGGAGATGAACTGCCCGACGAAGTCCCGACCGCGGTCCATGTGGGCGAGGAACTCCTCCGCACGCCACGGCTCCAGGGGTCGCAGTTCCGCCGTCTCGCCGTCCCGCGCCGTCAGGGGTATCGCAAACATCGTCGTCCTCGCTCCTTCACGCGTGCACGCGTGCTGAGTCCGTGCCGTGGTGCACGCACTGGGTCAGGTCAGCGCCGTCCGGCGGTGCGCCGTTCGTGGTGCTGCTCTGGGATCTTCGCATGCGCCCGGCACTCGGGCCGTTCGATGCTGATCCGCGGCAGCCGTCGGTCCAGCCAGCCCGGCAGCCACCAGTTCGCCCCGCCGAGCATGTGCATGAGGGCCGGGACCAGGAGGGTGCGGAGCACGAAGGCGTCCAGGGCGACCGCCGCGGCGAGCGCGATGCCGAACATCGCGATCACCCGGTCCCCGCTGAGGACGAAGGCGAGGAAGACCGAGATCATGATGACGGCCGCGGAGTTGATCACCCGGCTGGTCTCGGCGAGGCCCACCCGCACGGCCCGCCGGTTGTCGCGGGTCTCCAGCCACTCCTCATACATCCGGCTGACCAGGAAGACCTGGTAGTCCATGGAGAGTCCGAAGAGCACGGAGACCATGATGACCGGCAGGAACGGCTCGATCGGGCCCGCCCTGCCCAGTCCGAGCAGTTCGCTCCCCCACCCCCACTGGAAGATCGCGACGACGACCCCGAAGGACGAGGCGACGGCGGCCACGTTCATCGCCGCGGCCTTCAGCGGGATGCCGATCGAGCGGAAGGCGAGCAACAGCAGCAGACAGCCGAAGGCGATCACCGAGCCCACGAAGAGCGGCAACTTGCCGACGATCACCTCCGCGAAGTCGTCGTAGCCGGCCGTCACCCCGCCGACGTGGACCTTCAGCGAGCTGCCCTCGGCGGCCTTCGGGAGCAGCTCGCCGCGCAGCCGGTCGACCAGTTCGCTGGTGGCCTCGGCCTGCGGCGCCGAGTCGGGGACGACCGTGAGCACCGCCGTGTCCCCGCTGCTGTTGTACGAGACCGGGCCGACCGAGGCGACGCCGTCCGCGCCGCGCAGCGCCTGCGGCAGCCCGTCCATGGCCACCCGCTGGGCGGCGCCGTCGAGCCGGGCGACCAGCGTGAGCGGACCGTTGACGCCGGGGCCGAAGCCGCCGCCCGAGCCCTCGGGCTGTCCGGGGCCGCCGTGCGCCAGCAGGTCGTACGCCTTGCGGGTGGTGCTGGACGCCGGGTTGTTGCCCTGGTCGGAGGTGCCGAGGTGGAGGGAGAGCGCGGGCAGCGCGAGCACCGCCATCACCACCAGGGCGACGGCGCCGAGCAGCTTCGGGCGGCGCTCCACGAAGGCCGACCAGCGGGCCGCGAACCCGGTCGGCACCTCCGGCTGGGGCCCCGATTCGCGCAGCCGCCGCCGCTCGCGCCCGCCGAGCGCGCGGTCCCCGATGTACGACAGGAGCGCGGGCAGCAGCGTCACCGAAGCGGCCACCGTGAGCACGACCGTGAGGCAGGCGGCGATCGCGACGCCGTTGAGGAAGCTGAGGCGGAGCATCAGCATTCCGAGCAGCGCGATGCACACGGTGGCGCCGGCGAAGACGACGGCGCGCCCCGTCGTCGCCACCGCGTTCTGCGCGGCCCGCGGGACGGTGAGGCCCGCGCGCAGCCCCTTGCGGTGCCGGGTGACGATGAACAGGGCGTAGTCGATCCCCACCCCCAGCCCGATCAGCATCCCGAGCATGGGGGCGAAGTCGGCGACGGTCATGAGGTGGCCGAGCAGGACGGTGCCGGCGTACGCCGTGCCGACCGAGACGACCGCGGTGGCTATTGGGAGCAGGCTGGCGACGAGGGAGCCGAAGGCCAGGAAGAGGACGACGGCGGCGACGGCCACGCCGACGACTTCGGCGAGGTGGCCCGGGGACGAGTCGAAGAGTCCGACGGCCGGGCCGCCCAGCTCCACCTGGACGCCGTCCGTCTGCGCCGCCTTCGCGGTCTTCAGCACGGCGTCGACGTGGGACTGCGGCACGGAGTCCGGCTGTTGGTCGAAGGTGACGGTGGCGTAGGCCGTACGTCCGTCGGGGCTGATCCGGCTGGCGCCGTCGGTCGCGTACGGGCTGCTCACGGCGGCCACCGACGGCAGCTCGGCGACCTCGTCGAGCATTGCGGAGAGCCGCTCCTGCACGTCGGGCGCGCGGACGGTGCCCCGCTCCGTGTGCCACACGACGGTGTCGCCCTCGCCGCTCTGGCCGCGGAAGCCCTCCTCGATCAGCGCGGTGGCGCGACCGGACTCGGTGCCGGGGACCTCGTAGTCGCTGGAGTAGGCGGAGCCGACCGCGCCCGCCGCAGTGACGACGCCCGCGCAGACGAACAACCAGATGAGGACGGTGGCGAGTCGGTGCTTGACGCACCACCGGGCGATGGCTGCCAACGGACGTGCTCCCTGGTGGTTCGTGGATCTTGATCGGGAACAGCCCGAAAAGAACTCAATGAACGCTCGGCCCCTGCGGTGACACTCTCGCAGCCAAACGTGATCGTTTGTCCCTTTGGGGCTCTTTCGTGGCCTTACTCACAACCGGTGCGCGCTCGCCGGCACGCACCCGGCACGGGCGGGCCGCGCCCCGCGGCTCATCCGGAGACGCTGGGCCGCCCGTTCTCGATGTGCCCCATCAGCCTGCGGCGGAACGCCGGATCCCGATCCGCGGTGACCTCCAGGTCGTACCAGCCTCGGGCGTCGGCCGCCGAGTGCACGACGGTGCGGCTGCGCCCCGGCTTCACCCTGATGGTGCGCGTCCAGTCAGCGAGGTCGGCGTCGTCCACGTATGCCAGTGGGCGGACGGTGAAGGTGACGGAGGCGGTGCCGGTGTTGCGCAGGACGAGGTGCAGATCGCGGTCGTGGTGGTCGACGGCGGTGGCCACCTCCGGGCCGCGGGCGCGCGCCGTGCTGCCGGAGAACTCCCGGCGGAAGCCGTTGGGCCCGGTGACGGTGAAGCGGTACGCGCCCCCGGTGACGCCGGCGAGCGGCACCTTCCACCGCGCCGCACCCCGCACGTCCCGGTGCTGGGGCCCGGCGAACTCCCCCGCGTACGGATGGAGCGCCAGGTGCACGCTCGACCGCCCCGCGTTGGTCACGGTGAGTTCGAAGGCGTCGCCCGCGATCCGGCCGTGGGCGTCCGGCTGGTACGGCAGCGGGCGGGCCGGCCGGTTGCCCGGCTCCTGCCGCGGCATCCGCTGCACCTGCGGCGGCTTCGGCCGCCACCGCTCGCTGAAGGGCGGCACGGCGCCGGGCGGCTCGACTTCGGGGCCCGGCCGGGTGCGCCGGAAGTCGAACGCGGACGTCAGGTCGCCGACGACGGTGCGCCGCCAGGCGCCGATGTTCGGCTCCCGCACCCCGGTCCAGCGCTCCAGGAAGCGCACCACGGAGGTGTGGTCGAAGACCTCGGAGCAGACGTAGCCGCCGACGGACCAGGGCGAGACGACGAGCATCGGCACCCGGACGCCGAGCCCGGTGGGCCGGCCCTGCCACCACTCGGCCGTGACCTCGGGCGGCGCGACGGGCGGCGGCACGTGGTCGAAGAAGCCGTCGTTCTCGTCGTAGGTGATCAGCAGCACGGTGCGCCGCCACACCTCGGGGTGGCGGCCGAGCGCGTCCAGCACCTTGTAGACGATCGAGGCGCTGTGGGCGGGCGAGGAGACGCTCGGGTGCTCGGAGTCGACGGCCGACGGCACCAGGTACGACACCTCCGGCAGCGCGCCGTCGGCCACGTCCCGGGCGAACTCCTCGGCCAGCGTCCCCGTCGGCACCCGGCGCAGCCCCCGCTCGAACAGGCTCCGCCGCTGCTCGTCGAGGTCGGCGACGCCGTCTTCCAGCAGGGCCAGCAGCCGCGCCCGCTCGGCCTCGTGGGGCGCGGCGCGGACGGCGGCGTAGAAGGACTCCATGTAGGTGTGGCCGCCGGTCTTGGCGAGGGCGGCGCGGGCGACGTCCTTGAAGGCGGTGAAGAACTCGATCTGGTTGTCGGTGAAGTTCTCCCACTCCGTGTACGTCTTCCAGCTCCGCCCCGCCCGCTCCAGGCGCTCGGCGTACGTGGTCCAGCCGTAGCCGGGGTGAGTGGCCTCGTCGTACGCGTCGTTGCCGACGGCCCGCGCGCCGCCGGCCTCGAAGCCCGTCCAGCCGCTCCACAGGTGGTTGCGGTTGGGGCTGGTGGAGCTGTGGATGGAGGAGTGGTACGCGTCGCAGACGGTGAAGGTGTCCGCGAGCTCGTAGTGCAGGGGGAGGTCGCGGCGGTCGTAGTACGCCATGGTGGCGGCGGACTTCGCGGCGACCCAGCCGTTCATCCACCCGCCGCCCCACGCCTTGGCGCCGCCGCTGAAGGAGTGGTCGAGCGCGCCTATGTACTGGAGGTCGCGCTGCTGGGCCTCGGCGGCTTCGCGCACGGAGAAGGGCAGCACGGCGCCGCCGCCGGGGGCGGGCTGCTCGAAGACGGTGCCGCCGGTGGGCAGCGTCACGGCGTTGCGGTCGCCGAAGCCCCGCACGCCGCGGAGGGTGCCGAAGTAGTGGTCGAAGGAACGGTTCTCCTGCATCAGCACCACGACGTGCTGGACCTCGTCGAGGCCGCCGCGGTCCGCCGGGGGCTCGGCGGCGAGCGCGGTGCGCAGCGAGGGCGGCAGGAACGACCCGACGGTGGAGGCGGCGACGGCGGACGCGCCGACGACCCCGCTGACGGCGAGGAGCCGACGGCGGGAGACGTCGCGCGGGGCGTCGCGTGAGGCGTCGCGTGACGCTTCGGCGGGTGGTGTTGCCTGGTGCCGCGTACTGCCCGTGTTGTTGTCCGGGGTGTCCGTGTGATCCGTGGACACGTGATCTCCTCCATGGTCCGGTGCCGCAGCCGACGTTACGCGGGGCGGATGACCCCGCGGCGTCCCGCGCAGAACGGCACGGTGAACACGCGTGGCGCCGAGGGGCCGCGGATGCCGCGGGCACGGTGGGTGCAGTGGGTGCAGTGGGAATGATCCCCGGGAATGTGCGAATGGACTAGCCGAACGGGCGTCGCCTTGGTGCATATGCACTACTCCTGACGTAACGTCAATTCACTCTGCACGAAGGGCGACCGGGCAGGAAGCGCCCGATCGACCACTCGTCAGGGCACGGCCGGATTAACCCCGGGACCGTTGTCGGTAACGACTGGCACGATGGCCTCATGGAGACGATGGGGACCAACCAGCCGATCCTGGATCCGTACGCCGCCGCCGAGTTGGCCCGGCTGCTGCACGACTCCCCCGGCGGTTTCCTCGGCCGCGAACCGGTCCCGGTGCACGCCTTCGCCCCCGGCGCCTCCCTGCACGAGCGCCGTGAGTCCTTCGCCGAGGTGTACGGCACGATCGTGGCCCGCATCGGCGAGCCGACGCTGTACGGCGGCTCGGTGTACGGCCCCAACGTCCGCTGGCGCAGCGCCGAGCGGACAGTCCTGCTCCACTGCGCCGGCCATTGGGCCCTGCTCTCCGCCCACCACACGGAGTCCCTGGAGGCCGCCGAGGACCGCTCGTTCGCCTGGAGCGGCCCCTGGGCGGCGACCGAGCCGCACGAGTTCGACCTGCTGCCGTACGTCTGGCAACTGGACCGCGGCGGCCCGGGCGAGCAGCCGGCCGAGCGCCCCGCCGGCCGGATGGCCTCCTGCCTGGAACACTTCGAGGCCGCGCTGGAGTTGATGTTGGCGGCCTGGGTCGAGCAGCTGCCGGTGCAGGTCGGCTGCGACTGGGCCGGTTTCACCCTGACCAGCAGCGCCGACCGCGGCCGGCGCCTCCAGGTCTCGTACGCGCTGGAGGACGGCCTCCACGTCTCCGTCGACGACCGCGACGGCGAGGACACCCCGGAGCGCTCCGCCCTGATGCGCTCCCGCGGCTGGCAGTCCCGCGACAGCGGCTGGTGGCAGGCGGAGTTCCCCGCCCCGGAGCGCCCGGACACCTCGGAAGCGGCCCGCCTCACCCTGACCGAACTCCGCGCCCGCGGCACCCGCGCCCCGAAGGAACTCCGCGCGCGCGACGTCAGCTGCAAGGACCGCGGCGAACTGCTCCTCCCCGGCCTCGGCATACGGCACTAGGGTCCGCAGTGGCCACGACGCGAGGGGCGGCCCCCACCCAGTGGTGGGGACCGCCCCTCGCGCGTACCGAAACCGGCGCGTACCGAATCCCGCGCGTACCGAAACCCGGCCGCCGTACGGCTCAGCCTTCGCTGACGCCCAGCTTCTCCAGGATCAGCTCCTTGACGCGCGCCGCGTCCGCCTGTCCGCGGGTGGCCTTCATGACCGCGCCCACGAGCGCACCCGCCGCCGCCACCTTGCCGCCGCGGATCTTGTCCGCGACCGCCGCGTTCTGGGCGATGGCCTCGTCGACGGCCGCCCCGAGCGCACCGTCGTCGGACACGACCTTCAGGCCGCGCTTGTCGACGACGGCGTCCGGGTCGCCCTCGCCCGCGAGCACGCCCTCGATGACCTGGCGGGCCAGCTTGTCGTTGAGGTCGCCCGTCGCCACCAGCTCGGCGACCCGGGCCACCTGCGCCGGCGTGATTGGCAGCTCGTCGAGCCCGCGACCGGACTCGTTGGCGTGCCGGGCCAGCTCGCCCATCCACCACTTGCGCGCCTGGTCGGCCGGGGCGCCGGCGTCCGCCGTGGCGACGATCAGGTCGACCGCCCCGGCGTTCAGGATCGACTGCATGTCGTGCGCGGAGACCCCCCACTCCTCACGGAGCCGGTTGCGGCGCACCCGCGGCAGCTCGGGCAGCGTGGCCCGCAGCTCCTCGACCCACGCGCGGGCCGGGGCGACCGGTACGAGGTCGGGCTCCGGGAAGTACCGGTAGTCCTCGGCCTCCTCCTTCACCCGGCCGGACGTCGTGGAGCCGTCGTCCTCGTGGAAGTGCCGGGTCTCCTGGACGATCTTCCCGCCCGACTCCAGCACGGCGGCGTGCCGCTGGATCTCGTACGTCGCCGCCCGCTCGACCGAGCGCAGCGAGTTGACGTTCTTGGTCTCGGAGCGGGTGCCGAACGTCGACGAGCCCTTCGGCATCAGCGACAGGTTCACGTCGCACCGCATCTGGCCCATCTCCATGCGCGCGTCGGAGACCCCGAGCGCCCGGATCAGCTCCCGCAGCTCGGCGACGTACGCCCGGGCGACCTCGGGCGCGCGCTCGCCCGCTCCGACGATCGGCTTGGTGACGATCTCGATGAGCGGGATGCCGGCGCGGTTGTAGTCCAGCAGGGAGTGGGACGCGCCGTGGATGCGGCCGGTGGCACCGCCGACGTGCGTCGACTTGCCGGTGTCCTCCTCCATGTGGGCGCGCTCGATCTCCACGCGGAAGACCTCGCCGTCCTCCAGCTGCACGTCGAGGTAGCCGTTGAAGGCGATCGGCTCGTCGTACTGGGAGGTCTGGAAGTTCTTCGGCATGTCCGGATAGAAGTAGTTCTTCCGGGCGAAGCGGCACCACTCGGCGATCTCGCAGTTCAGCGCGAGGCCGATCTTGATGGCGGACTCGACGCCGATCGCGTTGACGACCGGGAGCGACCCGGGCAGCCCGAGACAGGTCGGGCACGTCTGCGCATTGGGCTCGGCGCCCAGCTCCGTGGAGCAGCCGCAGAACATCTTGGTCTTCGTACCGAGTTCGACGTGGACCTCAAGGCCCATGACGGGGTCGTACTCGGCGAGCGCCGCCTCGTACGACACCAGTTCAGTGACGGTCACAGTAGAAACTTTCCCTCTCAGCCCAGCAGGACGTCGTCGTCGCCGATGCGCTTGAGCTCGCGCACCAGCAGGGCGATGCCGGTGACGATGGCGGCCCCGGTGATCACGGCGTCGACCAGCCGCAGCGTGTCGTGCTCGCTACGGGCCTTCTGCACCTGCTTGGCGACCCCGACCGCGCCGAACGCCGTCGTGCCGATGGACAGGTACGTGCCCGCCTTGGACTTCTTGAAGCCCTTGGCCTTGCTCAGTGCGTTCACAGGGACGGTGCCTCCTCCAGGAGTGGGTGACCCCACTTTTCCACGAACGCGGCCTCGACGGCGGCGCCGACCTTGTAAAGCCGGTCGTCCTTCATGGCCGGGGCGATGATCTGCAGACCGACCGGGAGGCCGTCCTCGGGCGCGAGGCCGCAGGGCAGCGACATGGCGGCGTTGCCCGCCAGGTTGGTCGGAATGGTGCACACGTCGGCGAGGTACATCGCCATCGGGTCGTCGGCCCGCTCCCCGATCGGGAACGCGGTCGTCGGCGTCGCCGGCGAGACGATCACGTCGACCTGCTCGAAGGCCGCCTCGAACTCCTGCTTGATCAGGGTCCGGACCTTCTGGGCGCTGCCGTAGTACGCGTCGTAGTAGCCGGAGCTGAGGGCGTACGTGCCGAGCATGATCCGACGCTTGACCTCGTCGCCGAAGCCGGCCTCGCGGGTCAGCGCGGTGACCTCCTCGGCGGACTTCGTGCCGTCGTCGCCGACGCGCAGGCCGTACCGCATGGCGTCGAAGCGCGCGAGGTTCGAGGAGCACTCGGACGGCGCGATGAGGTAGTACGCCGACAGGGCGAGGTCGAAGGACGGGCAGTCCAGCTCGACGACCTCGGCGCCGAGCTCCTTCAGCAGGGTGACGGCCTCGTCGAAGCGCTGGACGACGCCGGCCTGGTAGCCCTCGCCGCGGAACTGCTTGACGACGCCGACGCGCATGCCCGAAACGCTGCCGTTGCGGGCGGCCTCGACGACCGGGGGCACCGGGGCGTCGATGGACGTCGAGTCCAACGGGTCGTGGCCCGCGATGACCTCGTGCAGCAGCGCCGCGTCCAGCACCGTGCGGGCGCAGGGCCCGCCCTGGTCGAGCGAGGACGAGAAGGCGACCATGCCGTAGCGGGAGACTCCGCCGTACGTGGGCTTGACGCCGACCGTACCGGTGACGGCGGCGGGCTGGCGGATCGAGCCGCCGGTGTCCGTGCCGATCGCCAGCGGGGCCTCGTACGCGGCGAGCGCGGCGCTGGAGCCGCCGCCGGAGCCGCCGGGGATCCGGGTGAGGTCCCAGGGGTTGCCCGTGACGCCGTACGCGCTGTTCTCGGTCGACGAACCCATGGCGAACTCGTCCATGTTCGTCTTGCCGAGGATGACGACGTCCGCTTCCTTCAGCTTGCGCGTGAGGGTGGCGTCGTACGGCGGGATCCAGCCTTCGAGGATCTTCGAGCCGACGGTCGTCGGGATGCCCTCGGTGGTGAAGATGTCCTTGAGCGCGAGCGGGACGCCCGCGAGGGGGCCCAGCTTCTCGCCGGCGGCGCGCTTGGCGTCCACGGCGCGGGCCTGCGCGAGGGCGCCCTCCCGGTCGACGTGCAGGAAGGCGTGCACCTTCTCGTCGACGGCGGCGATCCGAGCCAGGTGGGCCTCGGTGACCTCGACGGCGGTCAGCTCGCCGGAGGCGATCTTCGCGGCGATCTCGGCCGCGGTGAGCTTGATGATGTCCGTCATGACGTTCAGTCCTCCCCCAGGATCTGCGGCACCTTGAAGCGCTGCTGCTCCTGGGCCGGGGCGCCGGAGAGCGCCTGCTCGGGCGTGAGCGACGGACGGACCTCGTCGGCACGCATGACGTTCGTCAGCGGCAGAGGGTGGGAGGTCGGGGGTACGTCCTGGTCGGCGACCTCTGCGACACGGGCGACCGCGCCGATGATGTCGTCGAGCTGACCTGCGAAGTGATCGAGTTCCTCGCCGGACAACTCCAGACGTGCCAGCCGGGCGAGGTGGGCGACCTCCTCGCGCGTGATGCCAGGCATGCGGAGATCCTCATCAGGGTGAGTGTTGGTGTTTGGCCCAATCCTATGGGTCCCCCCCACCCCGGCACGAAACGGCCGCCCCCCGTCGCTCACGTAGGGGCCCCGTGCCCGTACGTCAGGGGCGCGGGGAACTGCGCGACAAGCCCACCACCGGCCCGCGGACGGGCTACGGTCCGAGCCCACAACGGCGCGCCCCCGCACCCACACCACCCGCCAGCGCGAGCGTCACCGCACTGCACGCCCCGAAGGCTCCCCCGTCTCCAGATCCGGCGACGGCCGCACCGCACCCGCCGGAGCCGAAGGACCCGAGGCAACCGAAGCACCAGGCGCAGCCGCAACCGCGGAAGCCGCCCCCTGCTCCGGCCGCACCCCGTCCCGCTGCCGGTGCCAGCCCCGCTCCCCGCGCGCCCGCAGCCACGCCGTCGTCTCCTGCGGCGGCATCGCCGCGGCGACCAGCCACCCCTGGACCGCGTCGCACCCCAGGTCCCGCAGCCGCTCCCACGTCTCGTCGTCCTCCACGCCCTCCGCGACGACCAGCAGCCCCAGCGAGTGGGCGAGGTCGACGGTGCAGCGCACGATCTCCGCGTCCTGGGCGTCGACGGCCAGCCGCGCCACGAAGGAACGGTCGATCTTCAGCTCGCTCACCGGCAGCCGGCGGAGGTGGACGAGCGAGGAGTAGCCCGTGCCGAAGTCGTCGAGCGACATGCGCACGCCGTGGTCGCAGAGCCCCGCGAGGGTGTCCGCGGCCCGCTGCGGGTCCTCCAGCAGCACGTGCTCCGTTATCTCCAGCTGGAGCGCGCCCGCGGGCACCCCGTGCCGCGCCAGCCGCGCGGCGACGGAGCCGGCGAACCCGGGAGTGTGGACGTCCCGGGGCGACACGTTGACCGCCACCGGCACCTTCAGCCCTTGCGACCGCCACTTCGCCACCTGCGCGAGCGCGGTCTCCAGGACGTACTCGGTGAGGTGCGGCATCAGCCCGGAGGACTCGGCGATGGCGATGAACTCGTCGGGCGGGACGCGTCCGCGCTCCGGGTGCACCCAGCGGACCAGCGCCTCAAGCCCGGCGACCTGGCCGTCGAACCGGACCTTCGGCTGGTAGTGCAGCTCCACCTCGTGCGCGTCCAGTGCCCGCCGCAGGTCTCCGAGGAGCCCGAGGCGGTCGGGTGTGTTGCTGTCCCGCTTGGACTCGTACACCTCCACGCCCGTCCGGTCCCGCTTGGCCTGGTACATCGCCACGTCGGCCCGGCGCAGCAGGCCCTCGGCGTCCAGCGCGTGGTCGGGGAAGACGGCGACCCCGGCACTGGCCTCCAGCACGAGGGTGAGCCCGTCGAGGTCGAGCGGCGAGGAGAGCTCAGCGGCGAGTTGCCGGGCGACGCGCTGCGCGCTGGTGATGGAGTCCGCCGTCGGCAGCAGTACGGCGAACTCGTCGCCGCCGAGCCGCGCGGCCTCCGCACCGCGCGGCAGCGCCTGCCGCAGCCGCTGGGCTATCTGCAGCAGCAGCCGGTCGCCGGCGAGGTGCCCGAGCGTGTCGTTGACGGAACGGAAGCGGTCGAGGTCGATCAGGACGAGCGCGGCGCGCGTGCCCTGGCCCTCCGCGTCCTCCAACGCCGTCCAGGTGCGCTCCAGTAGCCACTGCCGGTTCGGCAACCCGGTGAGCGGGTCCCTCAGTTGCTCCTCCGCCCTGGCCCGGGCGATCCACAGCGTGGAGTCCAGCGCGATCAGCGGTACCGCGAACAGCGGCAGCAGCAACGGCCGGGAGACGGCGACCACGCAGATCAGGGGCGCGATCCCGAGGAGCGCGACGGACACCAGCCCCTGTCGGATCAGGGCGGTGCGGGCGATCGTCGGCAGCCCGCTGCTCTGCGGCGCGAGCACGTACCACAACAGCAGTCGGGTGACCAGGAGATAGGTGACGGCGGCGAGCAGGACTTCCAGCGCGGCCCCGATCCCCCAGTCGAGTGGGGACCAGGGCCGTTCGACGCTGGGCATGCGGTCGAAGAAGGACAGGACGAGGGCCGCCGTGCCGACTCCGAGCACGTCGACGGAGCCGTGCAGCGCGCCGTGGCGCCACCGGTGCCGCCGGGCGGAGCCGACCAGGGTGACGACGGCCAGGCTCACCAACCCGGCCGGCACCCAGCCGTACAGCAGGAGCACGGCGAGGGTGAGCGCCGCACCCGAACCCGTACCGCCCCACCAGCGGTCGCGCCCCATGGCGACCAGATGGGCGACGACGATGCCGGTGAGCACCGCGAGCGACCAGCCGGCGGTGGAGCCGGGGAACAGCGCCCGGCCTTCCTGCACCGCGGTGAAGACGCCGGTGCCCATGACGAGCGCCGCGCCGGCGGCCACGGCGACGGGCAGCCCCGGTGACATGCCCGCGAGCCCACTGGCGAGGGCCGCCGCGTACCCCCGGGGCCGCGGGACCGGGGCGGCGCTCTCAGTCCGTTCCATTCCCGTCCCTCTCACAGCCGGTGGTGCCGATGCCTCGCGTGGTTACGTGGTCATGCCACCACGACCGAAATCCCACCACGCAGCCGTGCACGACAGGCGCACGTCTCAACAGTAGGCCGCGGCAGGCTCCGACGGGCAGCGCTCTACAGCTCTTGCCCGAATGCGACCGGACCACCCTTATCCATCTGCTATGCGCCGAACGGGTGACTGTTACCGGTCGCCACCAAGGCGGGAAGGACGTCTGGTTCTCATCCCTTACGCCCTGTTCGACCAGTGGTGAGAGGTCGTCACCCGGCTTGTCCCAGCCTTGCCTACGGCTCCCTCACTCCGCGTCAGCACTCACCGGAGCGCACTCGGTCCCCCGCCGTCACTCCTCTACGGGCACAGCAGCCTCACGCGCCGCGTCCGGCCCCTGCTCCAGGAGGATCACCAGGCCGTCCTCGTTCAAAACCGGCACCTTGAGCTGCATCGCCTTGTCGTACTTCGAGCCCGGGTTGTCACCGACGACGACGAAGCCCGTCTTCTTCGACACAGATCCGGTCACTTTCGCGCCGAGGTTCTGGAGCGCTTCTTTTGCGCCATCCCTGGTGTAGTTGATCAGGGTCCCGGTGACGACGACGGTGAGACCCTCCAGCGGCCGGGGTCCCTGCTCCTCGCCGGCGCCCTCCTCCTCCATCCGGACGCCCGCGGCCCGCCACTTGCGCAGGATCTCCTGGTGCCAATCCTCGGCGAACCACTGCTTGAGGGAGGCGGCGATGATCGCGCCGACGCCGTCCGTGGCCGCCAACTCCTCCTCGGTGGCCTCCTGGATGCGGTCGATGGAGCGGAACTCTCGGGCCAGCGCTTCCGCCGCCACCGGCCCCACGTGACGGATGGACAGACCGGTCAACACCCGGGCGAGCGGGCGGTCCTTGGCCGCCTCGATGCTCTCCAGCAGCGCGAGGGTGTTCTTCTTGGCCTCGCCCTGCTGGTTGGCGAAGACGGTCGCCTTCTTCTCCTCGCCGTTCGGGTCCAGCTTGGGCAGTCCGCTGTCCTGGTCGAGGACGTACGCCACGATCGGCAGCAGCTGCTCGACCTTGAGGCCGAACAGATCGCCCTCGTCCCTCAGCGGCGGCTCAGCGGGCTCCAGCGGTCTGGTGAGCGCGGCGGCGGTGACGTAGCCGAAGTGGTCGATGTCGAAGGCCCGGCGGCCGGCGAGGTAGAACAGCCGCTCCCGCAACTGGGCGGGGCAGGAACGGGCGTTGGGGCAGCGCAGGTCGACGTCGCCCTCCTTCATGGGCCGCAGCGGCGTCCCGCACTCCGGGCAGTCGGCCGGCATCACGAACTCCCGCTCGCTGCCGTCGCGCAGGTCGGCCACCGGCCCCAGGATCTCCGGGATGACGTCACCGGCCTTGCGCAGCACGACCGTGTCCCCGATGAGGACGCCCTTGGCCTTGACCACGTCCTGGTTGTGCAAGGTGGCGAACTCGACCTCGGAGCCGGCCACCTTCACCGGCTCCACCTGCGCGTACGGGGTGACGCGACCGGTGCGGCCGACGCCCACCCGGATGTTGACCAGCTTGGTGTTGACCTCCTCCGGGGGGTACTTCCAGGCGATCGCCCACCGCGGGGCCCGCGAGGTGGAGCCCAACCGCCCCTGGAGCGGGATCTCGTCGAGCTTGACGACCACCCCGTCGATCTCGTGCTCCATGGAGTGGCGGTTCTTGCCGTAGTACGCGATGAACTCCCGGACGCCGTCCAGGGAGTCGACCACCTTGAAGTGCCGGGAGGTGGGCAGGCCCCACTCGTGCAGCAGTTCGTAGGCGTGCGACAGGCAGTCGATGTCGAAGCCGTCGCGGGCTCCGATGCCGTGCACCACCATGTGCAGCGGCAGCGTCGCCGTGACCTTGGGGTCCTTCTGGCGCAGGGACCCGGAGGCGGAGTTGCGCGGATTGGCGTACGGCTGCTCTCCCGCGGCGACCCGGCGCGCGTTCAGCTCCTCGAAGGCGTCCATCGGGAAGAAGACCTCACCGCGGATCTCGACGAGTTCGGGGATCCGGTCGCCCGACAGCCGGTCGGGGATGTCGGCGATCGTGCGGATGTTGGGCGTGATCTCCTCGCCCACGCGGCCGTCGCCCCGGGTCGCGGCCCGCACGAGCTTGCCCTTCTCGTACGTCAGGTTCACCGCGAGGCCGTCGATCTTCAGCTCGCACAGGAAGTGGAAGTCCGCGGTACCGACGTCGCGGGCGACCCGCTCCGCCCAGGCGGCCAGCTCCTCCTCGTCGAAGGCGTTGTCCAGGGAGAGCATGCGCTGGCGGTGCTCGACCTTGGTCAGCTCGGTCTCGTAGTGGCCGGCGACCTTCTGGGTCGGGGAATCGGGCGTGCGCAGCGCCGGATACCGCTCCTCCAGGGCCTCCAGGGAGCGCATCAGCGTGTCGAACTCGCCGTCGCTGATGACCGGCTGGTCCTTCACGTAGTACCGGAAGCGGTGCTCGTCGATCTGCTCGGCGAGTTGGGCGTGCTCCTCGCGCGCCCGTGCCGGCAGGTCGGCGTCGCCCTGCACCGCCGACAGGTCCGTACCGTCGGTGCCGTCCGTACCGTTCTGCACGTCCCGCTCGTCCTGCACGTCCCGTGAGGGCTCTTCCGTCCGCTCTTCGCCAGTCACCGTCTCGTCCTCCCGATTCCCCGGCATTGCCCCGTCACCCCGTCACTCAGGGTGTTCTGCGAGTGATCTCGCGGCCCGAACGCAGTGGGCGAGCGCGGCCCGTGCGTACGCCGGAGAGGCGCCCGCCAGACCACAGGTCGGGGTGATGACCACGGACTCGCTCAGAATCCCCGGATTCAGCCCCAACCTGCGCCACAACGTTCTGACACCCATGACGCTACCTGCCGGGTCTGACAATGCGGTGTCAGTGGACGGCACGACTCCCGCGAAGAGTCGAACACCGCTCTCGACGGACTCACCGATCGCCTCCTCGTCACGCTCGGTGAGCAGGCCGAAGTCGAAGGAGACCCCTGCCACACCGGCCCGCCGCAACAGCGCGAAGGGCACGTCGGGCGCGCAGGAGTGCACCACGGCGACCTCGTCGCCGATCACGTCCCGCAGCGCCCCTTCCACGATCTGACGGTCCACCGCCCGGTGCGTGCGGTAGCCGCTGGCGGTCTTGACCTGCCCGCGCAGCACGGCGGTCAGCGACGGCTCGTCCAACTGGAGCGCCAGCCGGGCGCCCGGCACCCGACGGCGCACCTGCGCCAGGTGCACGCGCAACCCCTCGGCGAGGGAGCCGACGAGGTCGCGGCAGGCGCCGGGGTCGACGAGCGCCGACTCTCCGTTGCGCAGCTCCAGGGCGGCGGCGAGCGTCCACGGCCCCACGGCCTGGACCTTCAGCGGCCCCCGGTAGTCCTGGGTGAACTCCTCCAGCGCGTCGAGGTCCTCGCCGAGCCAGGAGACGGCCCGACGGGTGTCGCGGCCCGGCCGGTCGCTGACGCGCCAGCCGCTGGGCTCGACGTGCGCGTACATCTCGACGAGGAGTCCCAGGGTCCGTCCGATCATGTCCGCACCGGGGCCCCGGGCGGGCAGTTCGAAGAGGTGGGGGAAGTCCTCGAAGGACCCCGTGACGGTCTTCGCCGCCTCCCGGGCGTCGCCCCCGGGCATGGACCCGACGCCGGTGGCCGGACCCCAGCTGAACTCGCGCTTCTCACTCACCCCGGCAGCGTACGTGCCGTTCGACGACGGGTACTCCCCGGCGTCCCGGCTCTCCGGCTCCGCCCTCCCTGCCGGTACGGGCTCAGCGCCCCGGCCGTACCGTCAGGTCGTTGATCTCGGCGTCCCGGGGCAGGTCGATCGCGGTGACGACGGCCGTGGCGACCGACTCCGGGTCGATCCAGCGGGCCGGGTCGTACTCCTTGCCCTCCTGCGAGTGCACCTTCGCCTGCATGGGGCTCGCGGTGCGGCCGGGATAGACGGAGGTGACCCGTACGCCGTTGTCGTGCTCCTCCGCCCGGAGGGAGTCGGCAAGCGCCTTCAGACCGTGCTTGGAGGCGGCGTACGCGCTCCACTCGGCGCTCGCCCGCAGCCCGGCGCCCGAGTTCACGAACACCACGTGCCCCTGCGAGACGCGCAGTTGCGGCAGGAGGAGCCGGGTCAGCTCGGCCGGGGCGACGAGGTTGGTGTTGAGCTGGTGGTGCCAGGTCACGGGGCGCAGGTCGGCAACGGGGCCGAGGTCGACCACGCCGGCGACGTGCAGCAGCGAGTCCACCCGGTCCGGCACCTGCTGGTGGGACAGGGCCCAGGAGATGCGGTCGGGGTCGGACAGGTCGGCCACGAGCGTGCGCGCCCCCGGGTACCGCGCGGCGATCTCCTTGGCCCGTCCGGCGTCGCGGGCCATCAGTACGAGGTCGTCGCCCCGGGCGTGGAGCCGGGCGGCGACGGCGGCACCGATGCCGGAGCCGGCTCCGGTGATCACATGGGTCTTCATGGCGCCCATGCTCGCACTCGCGCCCCGGCCGACAGAAAACGCGGCAGCGCCCGCCGCGCCCTCCCCTACGCGTACACGTACGCCTGCGCCTGCGCCTGCGCCGACCGGGGCTACTGGATCCCGGCCGACTCCTCCAGGTACGCCAGCGCCGATATGCCGTCCTCGGCGAAGAACACCAACTCCGTCAGGGGCAGCGGCAGGAAGCCCTCCTCTTCCATCCGCCGGAACTGCGCCTTCAGACCGTCGTAGAAGCCGGCCGTGTTCAACAGCACCACGGGCTTGTCGTGCTTGCCGTGCTTCTTGAGCTCCAGGATCTCGGTGGCCTCGTCCAGGGTCCCGGTGCCGCCCACCATGATCACGACGGCGTCGGACTTGGCGAGCAGCAGCGCCTTGCGCTCGGCGAGGTCCTTGGCGACGACCATTTCGTCCGCGTCTTCGCGGGCCACGTGGGACAGGAAGTCCACCGAGACGCCGACGAGGCGCCCGCCCGTGTGCCGCACGCCGTCGGCGACGACCTTCATCAGCCCGCTCTCCGAGCCGCCCCACACCAGGGTGTGGCCGCCCTTGCCGAGGAGTTCGGCGAACTCGCGTGCGGGGGTGGTGTATCGGTCGTCGAGGTCGGCGGCGGAGAGGAAGACGCAAATGTTCATGACGCCACCGTACGGGGCCGCGGCACACCTCGAGGTGACGGCGGTCGAACCTGTGGATGAACCTGTGGATAAACGGGCGTCCGGCCGCCGGCGATCCGGCGGCGGGACCGTGGAAGCCCTGCGCTGACCTGGGGCGCAGCGAGAAACTGAAAAAAGTCGTGCGACAGCGATGAGTTGCGGCGGCCCGTCCGGTCAGCACTGCCATGGACTACACGAGCCGTACGCTCAACAGGGCGCGCTCGGCGGACGGCACGCCCATCGCGTACGAGCAGCGCGGTGCCGGCCCCGCCGTGGTGCTGGTCAGCGGTGCGCTGGACACCGCCGCGGCCCAGGCGCCGCTCGCCGAGCTGTTGTCGTCGCACTTCAGCGTCTTCACCTACGACCGGCGCGGCCGGGGCGACAGCGGTGATGCCGTCGGGTACGCGGTGGAGCGGGAGATCGAGGACCTGGCCGCCGTCATCGAGGAGGCCGGCGGTCGGGCCCGGGTGCACGGCACGTCGTCGGGGGGCGCGCTCGCGCTGCGGGCCGCGGCCTCGGGCCTGCCGATCACGCAGCTCTCCGTCTACGAGCCGCCGTTCGACCCGGTCCCGCCCCCCGGATGCCCGGACGCGGACCATCTGGCGCGCACCCGTGAGCTGGTGGACGGCGGCAAGGTCGACGAGGCACTCGTCCTCTTCCTGGGCCTGTTGGGGACGCCGGGCAACATGATCGAGCAGATGCGCGACTTCCCCCTCTGGTCCGAGTTGACGGCGGCGGCGCACACGCTGCCGTACGACTACGCCGTCATGGGCGACGGCGCGGTGCCCGTACGCCTGCTGCACGAAGTCGCGGTGCGCGTGCTGGTGATCGAAGGCGGCGCCAGCGCCCCGTCGATGCGCGAGGCGATGCGGCTGGTGGCGGAGGCCCTGCCGCGCGCACGTCACCGTACGTTGACGGGGCAGACGCATCAGGTGGCGCCGCACGTGCTGGCGCCCGTGGTGGCGGCGTTCTTCGCCTCGTGAGCGCTCCCGCGCCGGCGTGCGCGGCGCGCGGGCGCCGGCGCACCGTGGTCACCGGCCCCAAGCCCGGGGCGTCACCGAAGGCCGTGGTGAGCGGCGCCGGAGCCCCACGGGGGTGGGTTCCGGCACGGCGCGCACGGTCTCCAAGGGGTGCCCGCGGACGAACGACGCCGTGACGTCCGTCGTGACGTCTGCGGTGACGTCCGCCGGGGCGCTCAGGCCACGGAAGCCGCGGCGCGCTGCGTGGCGGAGATCGTCGCCGAGCCCACCACCCGGGTGCCGTCGTAGAGCACGACCGCCTGGCCGGGGGCCACGCCGCGCACCGCTTCGGCGAAGGTCACCCGCAGCTCGCCGTCGACCATGACGGCCGTCACCGGGGTCTCGCCGCCGTGGGCGCGCAGCTGTGCGGTGTACGCCCCCGGGCCCTGCGGTTCGGCGCCGCACCAGCGCGGCTTGATCGCGGTCAGTCCGATGACGTCCAGCGCTTCAACGGGGCCGACGGTCACGGTGTTGTTCACCGGTGAGATGTCGAGGACGTAGCGCGGCTTCCCGTCGGGCGCGGGGTGGCCGATCCGCAGCCCCTTGCGCTGACCGATCGTGAAGCCGAACGCGCCCTCGTGGGTGCCGAGCCGGGTGCCGGACTCGTCGACGATGTCGCCTTCGGCGGTGCCGAGGCGGGAGGCGAGGAAACCCTGGGTGTCGCCGTCGGCGATGAAGCAGATGTCGTGGCTGTCGGGCTTGCGCGCCACCGCGAGACCGCGGCGCTCGGCCTCGCCGCGGATCTCGTCCTTGGTCGTGAGCGTGTCGCCGAGCGGGAACAGGGCGTGTGCGAGCTGGCGCTCGTCCAGCACCCCGAGGACGTAGGACTGGTCCTTGGCGGCGTCGCTGGCGCGGTGCAGCTCGCGCCGGCCGTCCTCGGTGACGACGACGGTCGCGTAGTGGCCGGTGCACACGGCGTCGAAGCCGAGGGCGAGCGCCTTGTCCAGCAGCGCGGCGAACTTGATCTTCTCGTTGCACCGCAGGCAGGGATTGGGGGTGCGGCCCGCCTCGTACTCGGCGATGAAGTCCTCCACGACGTCCTCGCGGAAGCGTTCGGCCAGGTCCCACACGTAGAAGGGGATGCCGATGACGTCCGCCGCGCGGCGCGCGTCGCGCGAGTCCTCGATGGTGCAGCACCCTCGTGCACCGGTGCGGAAGGACTGCGGATTCGCGGAGAGCGCGAGGTGGACGCCGGTCACGTCGTGCCCCGCTTCGACGGCTCGGGCGGCGGCGACGGCGGAGTCCACGCCTCCGGACATGGCGGCGAGCACGCGCAGCGGGCGCTGGGGAGTCTCAGTCATAGCCCTACCAGGGTACGGTCACGGAGAACCAAGAGCTCGCGAGTATGCGTTGTAGGGGATATGGGAAGCGATACGGGACGCGGGCGCGGGAAGCGGGACGGGGGCGACCGGGCCAAGGGCGGCCGGCTGCCGGGGCTGAGTCGGCGGGGGCTGCTGATCGGCAGCGCGGCGGCGCTGGTCGGCGGCGGCGTGCTGGCCCGGGACGAGCTGGGCCGGCTGTGGTGGAAGGTGCCCGGCATGAGCAAGCCGCGCAAGGAGGGCGAGCTGGACCACGCCGGCGCGGAGTGGACGGCGGCCTCCCGGGCGAACTGGCGGCTCGCGGACCGCCCCGACGACTACCGCATCGACCGGGTGATCATCCACGTCGTGCAGGGCAGCTTCCCGACGGCGCTGAGGGTCTTCAAGGATCCCGGGCACGGCGCGGCGACGCACTACGTGGTGCGCAAGGACGGCCACGTGGCGCAGATGATCCGCGAGCTGGACGTGGCCTTCCACGCGGGGAACCGTTCCTTCAACGAGCGCAGCGTCGGCATCGAGCACGAGGGGTTCGTGGACCGTCCGCAGGACTTCACGGACGCGATGTACGAGGGTTCGGCGCGGCTCACCGCCGGGATCTGCGCGCGGTACGAGATACCCGTGGACCGCGAGCACATCATGGGCCACGTGGAGGTGCCGGGGACGGACCACACGGACCCGGGGCCGCACTGGAACTGGGACCGCTACATGAAGCTGGTCAGTGAGGCGATGCCGGCGGCGCGGCAGGCCCTGGAGGCGAAGAAGAGCGCGAACGGGTAGCTGCCCGTCGTGGCGGGGGCGGGCCGGGGAACGGGCCCGATCCCCGGTCGGGGAAGGTCCGACGGGGCCCCGCGAGGGGCCGGCGAGGGATCCGGCGAAGGGTCCGGCGAAGGTCCGCTTGAGGGGAAGCAGACGCTTCGGTTCCACTTCTGGCGTGTGGACGCCAGACCGCGGTGGGCGGGTCCACCACGGGGCAGACTCAGGTCAGACCCGCCGTTCGGGCCCGGTCGACCGCCGGCCCGATCGCCTTCGCGACCGCTTCCACGTCCGCCGTGGTGGAGGTGTGACCGAGGGTGAAGCGAAGGGTCCCTCGCGCCAGGTCAGGGTCGGTGCCCGTCGCGAGGAGGACATGGCTGGGCTGGGCAACCCCGGCGGTGCAGGCCGACCCCGTGGAGCACTCGATGCCCTGTGCGTCCAGGAGCAGGAGCAGCGAGTCGCCCTCGCATCCAGGGAAGGTGAAGTGCGCGTTGGCGGGCAGTCGGTCCTCGGGGTCGCCACCGAGGACCGCGTCCGGCACCGCGTCCAGTACGGCACGGACGAGCTGGTCCCGAAGGGAGCCGATCTCTCGCGCGAACTCCTCACGGCGTTCGGCGACCAGCTTGCCGGCCACGGCAAAGGAGGCGATGGCAGGGGTGTCCAGGGTCCCTGAGCGCACGTGGCGCTCCTGCCCGCCTCCGTGGAGTACCGGCACGGGAGCGTAGTCCCGGCCCAGGAGTAGCGCGCCGATCCCGTACGGCCCGCCGATCTTGTGGCCGGAGACCGTCATGGCCGCGAGCCCGGAGTCGGCGAAGCTCACGTCGAGCTGGCCGACGGCCTGGACCGCGTCCGCATGCAGCGGGACGCCGTACTCGTTCGCCACGTCGGCGAGCGCGGCGACCGGCATCACGGTGCCGATCTCGTTGTTGGCCCACATGACGGTGGCGAGGGCGACATCGTCGGGATTGCGCTCGATGGCCTCGCGCAGGGCCTCGGGGTGTACCCGCCCGTAGGCGTCGACGGGCAGGTACTCCACCGTGGCGCCTTCGTGGTCGCCGAGCCAGTCCACGGCGTCGAGGACGGCGTGGTGCTCCACGGGGCTCGCCAGCACCCGGGTGCGCGCGGGATCGGCGTCCCGCCGTTGCCAGTAGAGGCCCTTCACGGCGAGGTTGTCCGCCTCGGTCCCGCCCGAGGTGAAAACCACCTCGCTGGGGCGACCGCCGAGTGCGTCGGCGAGGGTCTCGCGCGCCTCTTCGACGGTGCGTCGGGCACGCCGCCCGGCGGCGTGCAGCGCGGACGCGTTGCCGGTGACGGTGAGCTGCGCAGTCATCGCCTCGATGGCCTCCGGAAGCATCGGAGTCGTCGCGGCGTGGTCGAGGTAAGCCATGGTGGCCTCGATTCTACGAGGCAGGAAGGGGGGCGCGGACGCGGCGCAGGGAGGTACGGAAGGGCAGGACGTGCGGGAGCACCGCACGGGCCGGGTGCACGGCGGGGGTTCGGCGCTGGATACGGGCGGCGCCGGCTCACCCGGTCCCGTACAGCGCGACCACGTCGGCGGCGGTGCGGGCGAGGTGTTCCCGGGCCTCGGGTGGGGTGAGGACGCGTACGGAGGAGCCGAAGGTGAGGAGGGTGCCGATCTCGCCCAGCGCGGAGAAGCCGAGCTCCAGTCGGTGCCATCCGGCACCCTCTGCGCCCTCGGCACCCTCTACGCGCTCGGCGCCCTCTGCGCCCTTGGTGGCTTGGGGGTCTCCGGGCTCCTTGGCCTGCTCGTGGTGGTCGCTGAGGATGCGGTGGGCGTGCAGGCGCAGGAAGAGCTCCAGCCTGTCGCGGTGCACCAGCGCCGTCACCGTGATCTGCGGCGGCCGGGCCTCCAGTCGATGGCGCAGGGTCTCCCAGACCTCGGCGAGTTCGAGGCCGGGGCGGCGGCGCACGTCCTCGTCGACGACCGCGGCGCGGGCCACCCGGTCCGCCCGGAACAGTCGGGGCGCCCCCTCCTCGTCGGCGACGAGGTACCAGATCCCGGCCTTGACGACCAGGCCGTAGGGGTCGAGCAGATGGTCGTCGGGCGGGGCCGACCGGTTGCGGCGGTAGCTCAGGCGCAGCCGGCGGTCGGCGAAGACGGCCGCGGTCAGCACGTCCAGGTCGACGGCCGGTGGCTGCGGGGAGAGCCAGCGGGCGGGGTCGACCAGGATACGGCGGCTCGTCAGCTCGGCTGCGGGACGGTGGGGTTCGGGCAGGGCGGCCATCACCTTGCGCAGGGCCGAGCGGAGAGCGGCGTCCAGTCCGAGGGCGGCGTGGGTGCCCTGGGCGGCCAGGACGAAGAGCGCCCGCGACTCGTCCTCCGTGAGACCTGTCACATCGGTGCGGAAGCCGGGGAGCAGGGTGATCCCGCCGTGTCTGCCGCGTTCTGCGTAGACGGGGACGCCGGCGGCGGACAGCGCCTCGACGTCGCGGTAGATGGTGCGTACGGACACCTCCAGGCGCTCAGCGAGCTCGGAGGCGGGGACGAGACCGCGGGTTTGGAGGAGCAGCAGGATCGAGAGCAGGCGGTCTGATTTCACGGGTGGTGGATGGGGTCAGCGGGGGGCCTTCGCCAGTTGTCGGGACTGGGCCACCAGGCGGCCCCGGCTGTCCCAGATCTCGGCGTCCTCCTCCAGGAAGCCGCCGGCCATGTTGCGGGTGGAGATCGCGACGCCGAGCGGCCCGGGTGCCGGGCGGCAGCGGATGTGGGTGGTCAGCTCGACGGTCGGGGTCCACCCCTTGAGCCCGAGGTCGAAGGAGGTCGGGGGGAAGGCGTCGACCGTGAGCAGCAGGGAGAGCGGGTCGGCGTCCCGGCCGTCCGCGAGGCCGAACCAGCCCCGCACCTCCCCCTTGCCGGAGGGGGCTCCGACGGCCCAGCCGATCGTCGTCGGGTCGAGCCGGATGTCCAGGCGGCCCAGGATCGCCCACTTCTCGGCGAACTCGGGGTCGGGTGCATCGGCCGAGCCGAAGCACTTGTCGTGGGGGGCTATGGAGGGCGGGGTCGCCGAGGTGCGGACGTCGTCGGTGAGGCCGTTCAGATCGCCGTGGGTGGCCAGCACCCGGATCCGCTCGACCTCGGCGCCGTCCTCGTCGTACTGGAAGAGGGAAGCCTGGCCGGTGGAGAGCGTGCGGCCGGTGCGGACGGTCTGGGTGCGGATCACCGCGGGGCCGGGGGTGCTCGCGCTGACGAAGTGGGCCGAGGTCGTGAAGGGGTCGGGGTGCGGTAGGGCCTCCCCGAGGGCTCGGCCGATCACCGCCAGCAGATAGCCGCCGTTGACGGCGTGGGCGATCGACCAGCCCGCCGAGAGCTGGGCGTCGTAGACGCCCGGAGTGCGCAGGGTGACGGCGGTGTCGCGGTCGAACTCGCTGTCGCCGATGGATGCCTGAACTGCCTGTGCCATAGCGGCACGGTACATCAGGGACATACTAAGCGGTAGCTTTTGACCTTCAGACCTCTTCGACCGCCGTGGAGCGGCGGTTCCAGGCGCGCGGGGCGCGCCAGTGGAAGCGAATGGCCAGCAGCCGCAGCACGAAGGCGGTGAGTGCGGCGAATCCGCTGGTCAACCCGTTCAAGGTGTCGAACTGGATGAAGAGCGCGACCATCGCGGCGCCGACGATGGCCGGGACGGCGTACAGGTCGCGGTCCCAGCGCAGCAGGGACGGCACCTCGTTGGCCAGTACGTCCCTGAGCACACCGCCGCCGGCGGCGGTCGCCACGCCCAGCGCCGCCGACGAGGTCAGCCCCAGCCCGTACTCGTACGCCTTGGTGGTGCCGGTGACGCAGAAGAGGCCGAGGCCGGCGGCGTCGAAGACGTTGACCCCGGTCTGGATGCGTTCGACGACGGGGTGGAGGAAGAAGACGAGGGCCGTGGCGACCAGGGGCATCAGGAAGTATCCGAGGTCGGTGAAGGCGGCTGGCGGGACGGCCCCGATGATCAGATCACGCAGCAGCCCTCCGCCCAGCGCGGTGACCTCGGCGAGCACCGCCATGCCGAAGACGTCGAAGTTCTTGCGGACGGCGAGCAGTGCACCGGAGATCGCGAAGACGAAGATTCCGGCGAGGTCGAGCGCGTGCTGGACGGAGGGCGTGAACAGTTCTTGGAGCACCGGACGATTGTGCCGCCTTTGCCCCGGTGCTCCGGACCGGCGGCTACTTCTCCGGGGTGCTCCTTCCGCCCCCTTCGCCCCCTTCGACTCCTCCGTCTCCCTGCGCCGTCTCGGCCGCCTCGGCCGCGGCGTCCTCGGTCGGCGTCTCGGCCGCCTCCGCGGACTTGGAGACCGCCGTCACCACCTCGATCGCCTCCTTGGCCGATGCCAGCCGGGACTCGTCGGGCGCCTGGTCCGGTGCGTTCTCCGGGTGGTGGCAGGCGACCTGCTGGCCCGGGCGCAGCTCGATCAGCGGCGGTTCCTTCGTGGTGCAGAGCTCCGTCGCCTTCCAGCACCGGGTGTGGAAGCGGCAGCCCGTCGGTGGTGCGATCGGGGAGGGCACGTCGCCCTTGAGCAGGATGCGCTCGCTCTTCGCGCCGCGCCTGCGCGGGTCCGGCACCGGCACCGCGGACAGCAGCGCCTTGGTGTACGGGTGCAACGGCGACTGGTACAGCGACGCGCGGTCCGCCAGCTCCACGATCTTGCCCAGGTACATCACCGCGATCCGGTCCGAGACGTGCCGGATCACCGAGAGGTCGTGGGCGATGATCACGTACGTGAGCCCCAGCTCGTCCTGGAGGTCGTCGAGCAGGTTCACCACCTGCGCCTGGATCGACACGTCCAGCGCGGAGACCGGCTCGTCCGCCACCACCAGCTTCGGCTTCAGCGCCAGCGCCCGCGCGATCCCGATGCGCTGGCGCTGACCGCCGGAGAACTCGTGCGGATAGCGGTTGTAGTGCTCCGGGTTGAGCCCCACCAGCTCCAGCAGCCGCTGGACCTCCTGCTTCACCCCGCCCTCCGGAGTGATGCCCTGGAGCTTGAAGGGCGCGGAGACGATGGTGCCGATGGTGTGCCGGGGGTTCAGCGAGGAGTACGGGTCCTGGAAGATCATCTGGACGTCACGGCGCAGCGGTCGCATCCGACCGACGCCCATGTGCGTGATGTCGTGGCCCTCGAACTCGATCCGGCCGCCCGTCGGCTCCAGCAGCCGGGTGATCAGCCGCCCCATGGTGGACTTGCCGCACCCCGACTCGCCCACCACGCCCAGCGTCTCGCCGGGGCGCACGTCGAAGGAGAGCCCGTCCACCGCCTGCACGGCGCCGGTCTGCCTGCGCAACAGACCCGAGCGGATCGGGAAGTGCTTGACCAGCCCCTCGACCTTGAGCAGCGCGTCCGGCGCGGTGGCCGATCCGGTCTCCGCCGCCTGGTGGGGAATCTTCACGTTGTCACTCACAGCTTGGGCGCAATCTCTTCGGTCCAGATCCGCGTCCGCTCCTCCTGCGCCATGTGGCAGGCGGAGAAGTGCCGGCTGCCGACCTCGGTCAGTTCGGGGCGGACGGTGCGCGTCACGTTGTCCTTCGGTACGTCCGCGTAGGGGCACCGCGGGTTGAAGGCGCAGCCGTCGGGGATGTTGATCAGGCTGGGCGGCGAGCCCTTGACCGGGATGAGCCGTTCGGTCTGGTCACGGTCGATGCGCGGCATCGAGCCGAGCAGCCCCCAGGTGTAGGGGTGCTGCGGTTCGTAGAAGACCTGCTCGGCGGGGCCGCGCTCCACGCACCGGCCGCCGTACATCACCAGGATGTCGTCGGCGAGTTCGGCGACGACGCCCAGGTCGTGGGTGATGATGATGACCGCCGAGCCGAACTCCTTCTGCAGGTCCCTGATCAGGTCGAGGATCTGTGCCTGCACGGTGACGTCCAGGGCGGTCGTCGGCTCGTCGGCGATCAGCAGCTCGGGGTTGTTGACCAGGGACATCGCGATCATCGCACGCTGGCGCATGCCGCCGGAGAACTCGTGCGGGTAGTTGTCCACCCGCTTGTCGGGCTGCGGGATGCCGACCCGGTCGAGCATCTCGATCGCCCGGGTGCGCGCGACCTTCTTGTCGACGTCGTGGTGGACCCGGTACGCCTCCACGATCTGCCGCCCGATGGTGTAGTACGGGTGCAGCGCGGACAGCGGGTCCTGGAAGATCATCGCCATGTTCCGGCCGCGGAGCTTGCGCACCTCGTCCGGTTCGGCGCCGAGCAGCTCCTGGCCGTCCAGCCAGATCTCGCCGGAGATCCGGGCCTTGCGGCGGCCGTACTGGCCGGCGGTGTGCAGGCCCATGATGCCGAGCGAAGTGACGGACTTGCCGGAGCCGGACTCGCCGACGATGCCGAGGGTCTTGCCCTTCTCCAACTGGAAGCTGAGGCCGTCGACGGACTTGACCACGCCGTCGTCGGTCGGGAAGTGGACCTTGAGGTCGCGCACTTCGAGGAAGGCGCTGGGGGCGGGCGCGCCAGCCGCGGCGACCTCGCCGGGGGCGGTGGCCGGGCCGGTGGCGGCCCCGGACTTGTTCAGGTCGGTCATCCGATCCTCACTCGTGGGTCGACGACGGCGTACAACATGTCCACGACGAGGTTCGCCACGCAGATGAAGAGCGCCGCGAAGAGGGTGACGCCGAGAATCAGCGGCAGGTCCTTGGAGTTGATGGACTCGATCGCCAGCTTGCCGAGCCCGGGCAGGTTGTACGTGGACTCGGTGAGCACGGCACCGCCGAGCAGCGCCCCGAGGTCGAGTCCGAGCAGGGTGAGCACCGGGGTCCAGGTGGAGCGCATCGCGTGCCGTCCGATGACGACCCGCTCGGTGAGCCCCTTGGCGCGGGCGGTGCGGATGTAGTCCTCGCCCATGATCTCCAGCATGGTGGCGCGGGTGAGCCGGGCGTACATCGCCGCGTACAGGAACGCCAGGGTGATCCACGGCAGGACGAGGGTCTGGAACCACTGGGCGGGGTCCTGCTCCAGCGGTGCGTACTCGCCGCTGACCCAGTCGAGTTGCCAGCTGAAGACGGCGAGCGAGATCAGTCCGGTGAAGTAGATGGGCAGCGAAACGCCGGCGAGGGCGACCGTCATCGCGGCCCGGTCCCACAGGGTGCCCCGGCGCAGCGCCGAGACGACGCCGGCCGCGACGCCGCCGCCGACCCAGAGCAGGCAGGCGCCGGCCGCGAGCGAGAGGGTGACCGGGATGGCGTCGGCGAGCTGCGGCCACACGGCCTGCTCGGTGCGGAAGGAGTAGCCGAAGCAGGGGGCAGGGCACTTCGTGACGTCCGCGCCGTTGGCGTACTCACGGCCGGCGAAGATGCCCTGGACGAAGTTCCAGAACTGCACCAGCACCGGGTCGGCGAGGCCCAGCTTCTTCCGGATGCCCTCGATCGCGGCGGGGTCGGCCTGCTTGCCCGCGAACAGGTACGCGGGATCGGACCCGGCCCACTTGGGGAGCACGAAGAAGATGACGAAGGTCGTCAGGGTCACGACCAACAGCATCATGGCGACGGCGAACAATCGCCGGATGACGTAAGCAAGCACTGTGCGCGGCCCGGCGGCGGCCCCGGGAGCCCGGATTTCGGGTCGTGGGGGTCGTCGCCCGAGGCCATCACCTGCCCTTCGGGACTGGCGGTTTGGGCGTTGGCGGTGTGGTGCCGGTGGTGACCCGCGGCTCGGGGCAGCGGGTCACCACCGGGGATCCTCGGGAGGGGTGAGGACTACTTGACGACGCCCAGCGAGATGTAGTCGTAGCGACCGCTGTACGCGCCGGTGGAGTAGGCGTTCGTCAGCCGCGAGCTGCGCCAGGTGATGTTCTTCTCGTAGACGAGCGGCATCTGGACGGCGAGGTCCGAGACCGCGTGGTTCATCTGCTTGTAGATCTCACCGGCCTTGTTGGGGTCGGTCTCCAGCAGCGCGTCGTCGAAGAACTTGTTGATCTTCGGGTCGTTCGTCTGCGACATGTTGTAGTTGCCGTTTTCGGAGATGAAACGGCCGTCGATGATCGGCTGGGAGAAGCCCTGGCCGGTCGGGAAGTCCGGGCCCCAACCGCTCATGATCAGACCGAGGTTGCGCTGCTTGACCACGGCCGGGGAGCCGGTGATGCTGGCGGACTCGGCGCCGTCGATCGCCTCGACCTGGGTGGTGATGCCGACGGCCTTCAGGGACTCCTGGAGGGCCTCGGCGGCCGGGACTTCCTGCGGGTTGTTGCTGCGGGCGCTGATGTTGGTGGTGAAGCCGTTCGGCTTGCCGCACTTCTTCAGCGCGTCCTTGGCCTTGGCCACGTCCGGCTTGCCCTTGCGCTCCAGCACGCCGTACGGGTCGTAGTCGTCGGCGCCCTTGACGTCCTTCGGCAGCATGTTGGGCGCGATGTCGCCGCCGGCCTGCGGGCCGCCGCGGACCTGCTGGATCGAGGCGAAGTCGGTCGCGTAGATGACCGCCTTGCGGCACTCGATGTTGTTGAAGGGCTCCAGCGCGGTGACGAAGTCGACGTAGCGGACGAAGGCCGTCTGGATGTTGTCGACGTTGTCCTTGCTCTCCTTGAGCGCCTTGCCGCGGCCGGCCTGGCCCATGCCGGTGGCGTTCAGGTCGAGGTCGTACTCGCCCTTGATGAGCAGCTCGTCGATCGCCTCGATGTTGGAGTTGATCGTCACCGTGACCTTGTCCGGCAGCGCGGGCCGGACCGGGTCGGACGCCTTGGCCCACTTGTCGTTGCGGACCAGGCTGATGCTCTTCTTCGGCTCGTACTTCTCGAACTTGTACGGGCCCGAGGAGAAGGGCTTCAGCTGGTACTGGGCGCCGTTGTCCTTCTCCTTCTTCACCGGGGAGCCGGCGGGCATGGCGAGCATCTGCTCGAAGTCGCCGTTGGCCTTCGGGAGGTTGAACACGATGGTCTTGTCGTCCGGCGTCTGGATCGCCTGCAGCCCGAGCTTGTCGGGCGTGGTGTCCTTGTACGGGCCCTTGTAGGTGTTGCCCGGGTCGAGGACCTGGCGCAGGTACTGCGGGCCGCCGGTGATGACGTCGGTGGCCCAGATGCGCTGGATGCCGTACTTGATGTCCTTGGAGGTGATCGGCGAGCCGTCCTCCCAGGTGATCCCCTCGCGCAGCTTGTACGTGTACGTCTTGCCGTCGTTGGTGATCGCGGCCTTGTCCTGGGCCAGGTCGGGCACCAGCTCGGCGCCGGCGGGGCCCGGCTTGGTGGCGTACGTGACCAGCTGGCGCGAGTAGAACCGGCTGAAGTCCCAGGCCATGCCGTAGTACTGGCGCTGCGGGTCGGCGGAGTCCAGGTCCTGCTTGCCGATGAACTTCAGCGTGCCGCCCGCCTTGGTGGACGGGTTCGCGATGCCCTTGACGCCGGCGTTGAATCCGGCCGCCTTGCCGCCACCGCCGCCGTTGTCGTCGTTGTCGCCGCCGCCGCAGGCCGCGGTGGCCGTGAGCGCGGCCACGACGACGGCCGCACCGGCGACCCGCCTGGCCCTCGACGAACGTTGGGGAGTCATGGTTACAACCTCCGGAGTAGCGCGGTCCCTGCTCGACGCCGGGAGACCATTCGGGAGCCGCCTGACCGGGGTGGCAGGGGCACGTTCAGTTGTGTGCGACCGTCCGTGGCCGTCGCGGGCCGTCACCGGGTGCCCTTGGGGTCGAGCGCGTCGCGCACGCCGTCGCCGAAGAGGTTGAAGGCCAGCACCGTGATGAAGATGGCCAGACCGGGGATGACCATGAAGGTCGGGTCGGCCTCGTAGGTCTTCACCGCGGTGGAGAGCATCTGGCCCCAGGAGGCGGTCGGCGGACGGACGCCGGCGCCGAGGAAGCTGAGCGCGGCCTCGGTGAGGATGTTCGTCGGGATCATCAGCGTGGCGTAGACGGTGATGGGGGCGACCAGGTTCGGCAGCAGCTCCTTGAAGAGCACGTAGCGCGATCCGGCGCCCAGGCTGCGGGCGGCCTCGATGTACTCCTTCTCGCGCAGCGAGAGGGTCTGGCCGCGCACGATGCGGCCGACGTAGGGCCAGCCGAAGAAGCCGATGACCGAGACGAGGATCGCGATGCGCACGCTCGAACCGGTCAGTCCGAACAGGTCGTTGGGTAGCACGGCGACCAGCGAGATGATGAAGAGCAGCTGCGGGAAGGACAGCAGCATGTCCATGACCCGGCTGATGATCGCGTCGACCCAGCCGCCGAAGTAGCCGGCGATGATGCCGAAGATCGTGCCGAGCAGTACGGCCACGACCGCGGCGAGGAAGGCCACCAGGAGCGAGATCCGGGCGCCGTACACGATCCGGCTGAAGACGTCCCGGCCGTTGTTCGGCTCGACGCCCAGCAGGTGCTCTGAGCTGATGCCGCCGAAGGAGCCCTTGGGGGTGTTGAACAGCGGATCGAGCTTGTCCTGGTGGAACTTGTTCGGCGGATGTCCGAACAGGTCGACGATCAGCGGAGCGAAGATCGCGACGAGCACCAGGAAGATGACAACGATGCCGCCGGCCAGCGCCAGCTTGTCCTGCTTCAGCCGTGACCAGGCGATCTGCCGCAGCGACCGACCCTCGACCGACTTCCTGACTACAGCCGCCGCGACATCGGTGGACGCGGTCTTGTCCGCTTCCGTGCCCGTGTCGTGCATTGGTGCCGTCATCGTGGTGGGGACCCCTCCCGGCCGGAGGTGACCGGCCCGTACCCGCCGCTGTAGCGGCTCGTTTTCAACTTCTGGTGCGCGAGGAGCAGTTGGTACGAGATGTACGTGTTACCCGGCCGTACACCCGGGCGAATCTCCCCTTGGTGCGGGAGTCTTCAACGGTCGCGCGATCAGCCGCCAGACCCCCAGGGCAATGGTTGCTCAAACGTGATGCGCGTAGAGGGATTCCGTTATCCGGACGGCGGCACGGGCTGAGCGGGGCCCATCTTCCCCTTCACCAGGGGGAGTTGAGCCAACGTCCGATAATCGGTGAATTGCATTCCCTGCAATTCCCGCCGATTCACCTGTGATTCCAAGGGCCCAGGTGGGGATGCTCCCTAAATTCAGTTCACACATGAGGGAGTTGGGCAGAGAAAACGGGACCGTCTCCCAACGAGAGGTCCCGTGCGGGGTGCTGCTGCGGAAGCCGGAGCCGGGCCCGGTCGGTCAGTGACCGGCCACCGGCGGATAGCCGTAGCCGCCGGGGACGGCGCCGGGCGCGCCGCCGTGGGCGTCCCGGTCGTAGAAGGGTCGGGCGTTGGCGCGCAGCCACATCCCCACCGGGTCGTACTCGTCCGACAGCGCCACCGTCGACACCGGGAGCCCCTCGGGCACCGCCGTGATGGACTGCTGCATCATCGCCCGCACCGCGTCCACGGACTGCCGGCCGGTGTCGTACAGGTCGAGGCCGATGGCCAGGTACGGGGCGCCCAGCGCGGGTTGCACCCAGGCGCGGCGCAGCGAGCGCACCGCGGGCGTGTGGTGCGCGTTGCGCGACAGCAGTGCGTAGAAGTGCGGGATCTCCAGGGCGGGCTCGGACAGCCGCAGCGGCCCCGCGGGCATCCGGTCGAGGCCGGTGACGATCCTGCGCAGGTCGGGCCAGGGGATGCCGACGCCGCCGCCGGGCGCGTGCGGGTTCAGCCAGATGCCCCAACGGTCGGGGAAGAGGGCGCGGGCCGCGTCGAGCCCGGTGACGACCTCGTGGGCGCGGTTCCAGCCGGAGACGGAGAGCTCCTGGGCGGAGGTGACGGCGGGGGCGTAGCCGACGCCGTCGACCTCCAGGTTTCCGTACTGGGCGTCGGGGGAGCCGGGGCGGCCGTGCCACAGGAGCATCCAGATGCGTCCGGCGCTCGGGTCGGCGAGCGCCTGGAGCAGCGCCTCGTACGCGTCGTACCGTCCGGGGGTCACCTGGCGGAGCATGTGCTCGATCTGCCCGGTCGCCGCGGTGCCTGACGCGCTCACCCTGTTCCGCCCCTTCGTGCCGACCCTGTCTCGAACCTGCCCCGCTGCTCGCCCCGTGGAACAACCGGTGGTGACGGAGCCAGCTTAAACGGGACGCCCGACAGCACGCGGCCCCTCTCGGGTGCTTCACCCGCGTCGGGCCCGCGGAGCCGCCCACGGGGCCCGCCATCCGCTCGTGGAAGCGCTGTGTCCACCCGTGTGGAGCCCGGCGTCCGCCCGCGCCCCCGCGTCGGCCCGTGACGCCGCTACCGCCGCTCGTAGAAGGGGCGGACCTTCGCCAGCATCCACTCGCCCACCGGGTCCTGTGCGACGTCCAGCAGGACCAGGTTCACCGGCCAGGGTGCCTGGACGCGGCCGAGGGCGCGCCCCAGCGCGTCGAGCGGGGCGGACTGCTCGGCGGGCCCCCACGCGGAGAGCTGGACGCCGATGAAGAGCGACGGGTCGCCGCCCTCGATCGAGGCCAGCGCCCGACGCGCGGTCATCACCACGCCCGCGCCCTGGAACTCCTCCGATGCGACGCTCAGGAACTCCACCGGGTCCTCCTGCCAGTCCGGCTCGAACAGCCGCACCCGGCCGCCGCTCGCCGAGCCGGCGCCGAGGTCGCCGCCGGGGAGCGCGTCCCCGAGCGGAGGCCGGCCGTCGCGGCACAGCTCCGCGACCGCGGGCGGCGGCAGCGGGACGCCGACCGTGCCGCCCGGGTTCACCGCGATGCCCACCTGCGGCTGGAGTCCGCGGGCGAACTCCCGCGCCGGCGCGACGACGTACGAGACGTAGTCGCCGACGCAGCTGCGGTACTGCTGCTCGGAGCTGAACACCGGTACGTACGCGGCGCCGTCGATCTCCATCATCGGCAGGTCGAGCTCGCGGCTGTCCGGGGCGCCGCCCTGCGGCAGCGGCACCCATATCTCACTGCGGCCCAACACCTCGACGAGCCGTGCGCCCGCCCCGGGGTCGCCCAGCGAAGCGGCGAGCGCCCGCTCCAACTCGTTCGCGGGCCACGCGCCCGTCTCCAGCAGCTCCATCGGTCCCGTCATGCCCATCCCGCTCCGCACCTCTCCCCGGCCTCTCCCCGACTCGACCGCAAAGACTCTAGGGGGTGTCCACCTCGCCGCCGCGCGCCGGCTGTGCGCCGCGGAAGGCGATGCGGGTGAGGGTCGTGGCTGCCGGGCGGTCGAGCAGGGTCACGGAGGCGCAGCCGGGCGGGACGACACCGGCCTCCGCGTCCGCGATCAGCCGGCCGGCGGCCCGGCGGTGGCGCGCGAAGGCGTAACCGGAGACTCCGCGTCCGCGCTCGCGCTGGCCCTCCCGGGCCACCTCGGGCGGGACGTCCAGCAGGAACAGATGCAGGCCCGTGCCGCGCCGCCGGGCCTGGCGGGCGAGCCAGCGGCGCACCCACGCCTGGGTGCCGCAGTCGTGGACGACGACGCTGCGGCCCGAGCGCAGCGCCTTGCGCAGCCCGGCGTAGTGCGCGACGCGGACGAAGGGGCGGTACAGGGCGTACGGCAGGAAGTGCGGCATCGCCGTGTCCCAGCGGTCGCGGGTGTCCTGGGAGTCGATGCGCGGGCCCCGGAACGTGCGTCTGATCAGGGTGGACTTGCCGCTGCCGGGGAGCCCGGAGACCACGACGACGTCGCCCGCCGCAAAGGTGAGTGAGCGCGGGCTGCGCCCCGAGCGGCCCCGTAGGTCTCGTAGATCCTGTAGGTCCCGTAGGTCCTGTAGGTCTCGTGGGGCGGATGCTTCCGAAACCGCAGCCGGTGCCGGTGCCGGTGTCGGCGGCGCTGGCTCCCCCACCCGCTCCCGCACGGGCACCTGTGGCTGTGCGGGCACCCCCGCGGTGTTGGCGTAGGCACCGGAGTGCTGCAACGTCATCACACCCTCCTCCCCCGGTTCAGGTCACCCACACACATGCCCATGGAGCGTAAAGAAATGGTAATTCGCCGCCACTGATTTCTTCGGTGATCCACCGCGCCCGGTGTTGCGCGCCGGTCCGGATGCGCTCCGGGCGCGCTCCGGAACGCACGGGACCGCGGACGATCAGGTCCGCACTCCCCCTTCCCGCCCGCGCGTGCAATGATGTGCGCGCCAACTGCATACCGGCCGCTTGAATCCACGCGGGAGAGTCCCGGCACGTCCGCCGGGCGCCGAAGGAGCAAGTTCCTCCCTTGAATCTCTCAGGCCCCGTACCGCGTGCGACGAGGCAGATCTGAAAAGCGGGCCGCATCAGCCGGCTCCACCCAAGGTGCAAGTCACGACCGTACGCCCATCAGTACGTACGATCGCGACGAACCTCTCAGGTTCCGATGACAGATGGGGAGGATCGTCCTCGTCGTCATGTGTTTCCGTCATGTCCTGGGAGAAGCGTCCATGAGCCCGTCCGCGAACACCGCCCCCCGCCGCACCGCCCTCGACGCGCTGCACCGCTCGCTGGGCGCCACCATGACCGACTTCGCCGGCTGGGACATGCCGCTGCGGTACGGCAGCGAGCGCGACGAGCACAACGCCGTGCGCACCGCCGCGGGGCTCTTCGACCTCTCCCACATGGGCGAGATCACCGTCACCGGCCCGCAGGCCGCCGCCCTGCTGGACCACGCCCTGGTCGGCAACATCTCCACCGTCGGCGCCGGCCGCGCCCGTTACACGATGATCTGCCGCGAGGACGGCGGCATCCTCGACGACCTGATCGTGTACCGCACCGGGGGTGCGGAGTACATGGTCGTCGCGAACGCGGGCAACGCCCAGATCGTCCTCGACGCCCTCGTCGAGCGCTCCGCGGGCTTCGACGCCGAGGTGCGCGACGACCGCGACGCGTACGCCCTGATCGCCGTCCAGGGCCCGGCGTCCCCCGGCATCATGAAGTCCGTCACCGACGCCGACCTCGACAGCCTGAAGTACTACGCGGGCCTGCCGGGCACGGTCGCGGGCGTGCCCGCGCTGATCGCCCGCACCGGCTACACCGGCGAGGACGGCTTCGAACTCTTCGTCGCGCCGGAGCACGCCGAGGAGCTGTGGCGGGCGCTGACCGAGGCCGGGGCGCCCGTGGGCCTGGTGCCGGCCGGGCTGTCCTGCCGGGACACCCTGCGCCTGGAGGCGGGCATGCCGCTGTACGGGCACGAGCTGACGACCGCGCTCACCCCGTTCGACGCAGGTCTCGGCCGGGTCGTGAAGTTCGAGAAGGAGGGCGACTTCGTGGGGCGCGCCGCGCTGACCGAGGCCGCCGCGCGCGCCGAGTCCGCGCCGCCGCGCAAGCTGGTCGGCCTGGTCGCCGAGGGCCGGCGGGTGCCCCGCGCCGGCTATCCGGTGGTCGCCGACGGCGCGGTGATCGGCGAGGTCACCTCCGGCGCGCCGTCCCCGACCCTCGGCAAGCCGATCGCGATGGCGTACGTCGACGCGGCGCACGCGGAGCCGGGGACGGCGGGCGTCGCGGTCGACATCCGGGGCGCGCACGAGCCGTACGAGGTCGTGGCGCTCCCCTTCTACCGTCGCCAGAAGTGAGCCACGGCCCCCTCCGCCCCCCTCCGCCCCCCTGCGCCCCCATTCCCCTCTCGTTCCCTTCGGCGGCTGTCCTGCCCGGCCACGGGAAGTGACCAGCGGCACGTCAGTGCGCCGCCCGTCCGTCCATCCGCCCTTTCCGCATACAGGAGAATTCAGGTCATGAGCAACCCCCAGCAGCTGCGTTACAGCAAGGAGCACGAGTGGCTGTCGGCCGCCGAGGACGGCGTGTCGACGGTCGGGATCACCGAGTTCGCCGCGAACGCGCTCGGTGACGTCGTCTTCGCCCAGCTCCCCGCGGTGGGCGACGACGTCACCGCGGGCGAGTCCTGCGGCGAGCTGGAGTCCACCAAGTCCGTCAGCGACCTGTACTCGCCGGTGTCGGGGGAGGTCACGGAGATCAACCAGAACGTCGTCGACGACCCGTCGTTGGTGAACAGCGCCCCCTTCGAGGGCGGCTGGCTGTTCAAGGTGCGGGTTACCGGCGAGCAGGACGAGCTGCTCACGGCCGACGAGTACGCCGCGTTCGCCGCGGGCTGACGGTCACACTCCGTACGACCACAGACAGCACACAGGGATCAAGGGACACAGGGACTCACACATGTCGCTTCTCAACACCCCTCTCCACGAGCTGGACCCGGACGTCGCCGCCGCCGTCGACGCCGAGCTCCACCGACAGCAGTCGACCCTGGAGATGATCGCCTCGGAGAACTTCGCTCCGGTCGCGGTCATGGAGGCCCAGGGTTCGGTCCTGACCAACAAGTACGCCGAGGGCTACCCCGGCCGCCGCTACTACGGCGGCTGCGAGCACGTCGACGTGGTCGAGCAGATCGCGATCGACCGCATCAAGGAGCTCTTCGGCGCCGAGCACGCCAACGTGCAGCCGCACTCGGGCGCCCAGGCCAACGCGGCGGCGATGTTCGCGCTGCTGAAGCCGGGCGACACGATCATGGGTCTGAACCTCGCCCACGGCGGGCACCTGACCCACGGCATGAAGATCAACTTCTCCGGCAAGCTCTACGACGTGGTCGCCTACCACGTGGACGACGCCACCGGTCAGGTCGACATGGCCGAGGTCGAGAAGCTGGCCAAGGAGTCCCGCCCGAAGCTGATCGTGGCCGGCTGGTCCGCGTACCCGCGCCAGCTGGACTTCGCCGCCTTCCGCCGGATCGCGGACGAGGTCGGCGCGTACCTGATGGTCGACATGGCCCACTTCGCGGGCCTGGTGGCGGCCGGGCTGCACCCGAACCCGGTGCCGCACGCCCACGTCGTGACCACGACCACGCACAAGACGCTGGGCGGCCCCCGCGGCGGCGTGATCCTCTCCACCGCCGAGCTGGCGAAGAAGATCAACTCCGCGGTCTTCCCCGGCCAGCAGGGCGGCCCGCTGGAGCACGTCATCGCGGCGAAGGCGGTCTCCTTCAAGGTCGCCGCGTCCGAGGAGTTCAAGGAGCGCCAGCAGCGCACCCTGGACGGCGCGCGGATCCTCGCCGAGCGGCTGGTCCGCGAGGACGTCACCGAGCACGGCGTATCGGTGCTGTCGGGCGGCACGGACGTGCACCTGGTCCTGGTGGACCTGCGCGACTCCGAGCTGGACGGGCAGCAGGCCGAGGACCGGCTCCACGAGGTCGGCATCACGGTCAACCGCAACGCCGTCCCGAACGACCCGCGGCCCCCGATGGTTACCTCGGGCCTGCGGATCGGTACCCCGGCGCTGGCCACCCGCGGCTTCGGCGAGGAGGACTTCCGCGAGGTCGCGGACGTGATCGCGGAGGCGCTGAAGCCGTCGTACGACGCGGCGGCGCTGCGTGATCGGGTCTCGGCGCTGGCGGCGAAGCACCCGCTGTACCCCGGCCTGTAACCCGTACGTTTGTACGAGGTGCGGGGGCATCGCGCACACTGAACGGTGAGCCGGTGCCCCCGCTCGTACGTCACCCCCCGCCCCTTCCTCCGCATCCGTCCCACACGCACCGCCCGCACCGCTCTGCACCGCCTGCACTGCCGGCAGACAACGGCGTCTACCAACCCGCTAGGAGTTCTCCGTGGCCATCTCGGTCTTCGACCTGTTCTCGATCGGCATCGGCCCGTCCAGCTCGCACACGGTCGGCCCGATGCGTGCGGCCCGGATGTTCGCCCGGCGGTTGAAGAACGAGGGCCTGCTCGCCCACACCACCGCGGTCCGCGCCGAGCTCTTCGGCTCCCTGGGCGCCACCGGCCACGGCCACGGCACCCCCAAGGCGGTGCTGCTGGGCCTGGAGGGCGCCTCCCCGCGCACGGTCGACGTCGAGGGCGCCGACGAGCGCGTGGCGACGATCAGGGCGGCGGGCCGGCTGAACCTCCTCGGGGCGCACGAGATCGCCTTCGACGCCGACGAGGACCTGGTCCTGCACCGCCGCAAGGCGCTGCCGTACCACGCGAACGGCATGACGATCACGGCGTACGACGCCGAGGGCGCGACCGTGCTGGAGAAGACGTACTACTCGGTCGGCGGCGGCTTCGTCGTCGACGAGGACGCGGTCGGCGAGGACCGCATCAAGCTCGACGACACCGTGCTGAAGTACCCCTTCCGCACCGGCGACGAGCTGCTGCGGCTCACCAAGGAGACCGGACTCTCCATCTCTTCACTGATGCTGGAGAACGAGAAGGCGTGGCGCACCGAGGACGAGATCCGCGTCGGCCTGCTGGAGATCTGGCGGGTGATGCAGTCCTGCGTGACGCGCGGCATGACCCGCGAGGGCATCCTCCCCGGCGGCCTCAAGGTCCGCCGCCGCGCCGCCAACACCGCCCGCCAACTGCGCGCCGAGGGCGACCCGCTGGCCCGCGCGATGGAGTGGATCACCCTCTACGCGATGGCGGTGAACGAGGAGAACGCAGCGGGCGGCCGGGTGGTGACCGCCCCGACCAACGGCGCCGCCGGCATCATCCCCGCGGTGCTGCACCACTACGTGAACTTCGTCCCCGGCGCCGACGAGGACGGCGTGGTCCGCTTCCTGCTCGCGGCCGGCGCGATCGGCATGCTCTTCAAGGAGAACGCCTCGATCTCCGGCGCCGAGGTCGGCTGCCAGGGCGAGGTCGGCTCCGCCTGCTCGATGGCGGCGGGCGCCCTCGCGGAGGTCCTGGGCGGCACCCCGGAGCAGGTGGAGAACGCCGCGGAGATCGGCATGGAGCACAACCTGGGCCTGACCTGCGACCCCGTGGGCGGCCTGGTGCAGATCCCGTGCATCGAGCGCAACGGCATGGCGGCGGTCAAGGCCGTCACGGCGGCGAAGATGGCGATGCGCGGCGACGGGAACCACCTCGTCTCGCTCGACAAGGTCATCAAGACGATGAAGGAGACGGGGGCGGACATGTCCGTCAAGTACAAGGAGACGGCGCGGGGCGGGCTCGCGGTGAACATCATCGAGTGCTGAGGTGGCGGGGGCGGGTGGGGCCCTGCTTCTAGGTGAAGGCCCCGGCGCTGTGCGTCGGGGCCTTCTGGGCGTCACCGGTGGTCGGGGCGGTGGTGGTGGTGGTGCTTCTTGTTGTCCTTGGGCTTCTTGCAGTTCTCGCTGCCCTTGATGGTGGTGGGGTCGGTGGCGGTGTGGGTGGCGGAGTCGCCGCCTCCGGTGACCGTCACGGTGTCGACGCCCTTGCGCAGCGCGCACACCACCACCCCCGCCGTGTCCGGACACCCCTCGATCGTGTCCGCCTCCGCCAGGGCCCGCTCGAACACCACCGCCCGGTGGATGTACAGCCCCGCTTACCCCTCCGCGGGGCTCGATCTCGTACTTCACCCGGAACGCCCGGATCACCTCGCAGTCCGCGACCGACTGCCGCCCGTCCACCACCAGGCCCAAGTGCGCCTCCACCTCCCGCTGATACGGGCCCGCGGACGCGGTGCACTCCTCCGCCCGCCCGCCCGCCGGCTCGGCCCGTGCCACCGCTGCGCCCAGCCCTCAGAGCACCGTGCACCCTCCACCCGCTGGAATTGAGCATCGTGCCTGGTGGTGGCGGGCCCGGCCGCCGCATAGCGTCACTGACCGGTTGGACCGCTCCGGGGGGCGCTCCGACCGCACCATCAGCACGGTCCGCGCGCTGTGGCGGCGGACTTTCGAAAGAACACGGGGAAGCACGTGAAGAAGACGGTTACCGCCCTGTCCAGGGGCACGCTCGTCATGGCGCTGGCCGCCGGTGGAATCCTGATCGCGGGCAACTCGACGGCGCAGGCTGCGCCGGGGCCGATCAGGGCGTGCTCCGCGCACCAGGTCAAGGAGTTCCCCACCTCCGGGTACAACACGGACGTGAACATCACGCTGTGCGTGGCGCCCCGCACCGACGGCTGGATCGCGAGCGTGGACGGCTACTGGACCGATGGCGGCGGAGTGCGGAAGTTCGACAACTTCGACATCCAGGTCCGGCTCGAACGCAACGACGCGGACGTCAAGGTCTCCCTCTGCGACATCACCGCGGAGATCAACCGGGCCGACTCCGGGACGATCCAGTGCCAGACGAAGATCCACAAGACCGAGAACCAGAAGGGCCTCAGCGCCGACGGAAAGATCCTTTACGACCTCGACGCGGACGGCAAGGGCGGCTACACGTGGGCGCTCACCGGTTCGCCGCGGCTCTAACCCTGCGGCGGGCCGTCCGTCTGGCGTCCGGCGGCGCCGGCGACGGCCGTGAGTCCCTCGCTCGTAGCTCCCTCACTCGTGACTTCCTCAGGGTCAAGTCCCTCGGCCGCAAGGGCCTCGGCCGTGAAGGCGTGGACGAGGTCGTAGACACCGGAGTGGGTACCCAGCAGGTCGCGGTGGAGCAGCCGGCCGGCGGTGCGCAGGCGGTCCCCGACCGTGTTGCGCCCGACGCCCAGGTCGCGGGAGGCACGACGGGCGTCCGTGTTGGCGTCGATCCAGGCGCCCAGGGTGCCCCGGAGGTCGCGGGGGCCGTTCGGGAGCGGAGCGAGGAAGGTTCGGGCCCAGGCCGCTGCGGTTGGGGTACGCAGCAGGTCGTCCAGGTCCGGGACGGGGCGCGTCACGGGGGTGCGCGCCCCGTCCCCTTTCCCGCTCCCGTCCCCTTCGCCTCTCCCGTGCCTCCCGTCCCCTTCGCCTCTCGCGTCCGCTTCGCCGCCTCCGTACCCGTACGCGTACCCGTACCCCGGTACGGACAGGGCCAGCGCGAGCGTCGCGCGCGAGCGGACGTCGCCCAGGTCCAGGTCGAGTGCCTGTCCGGCGCGTTCGAGGTGCGCGGCGACGCTGTTGCGGCTGACGCCCAGCAGGCGCGCGACGCCGGACCGGGGGAAGGACAGCGACAGCCGGGTTATCTCGTGGGTCAGCTTCGGGACCGTGCCCAGCGGTCGCAGGACGTCCCGGGCCCAGGTCACGGCCGGGCCGGTCGGCAGCACCCGGCCCAGCGACACCCCGCCGCCGGAGACCGCGACCCGGCCGGGGGCCCGGCGCGCGACGGCCAGGGTGTGGCGGGCCTGTTCGTAGGCGTCGGCGGTGCCGTCGAGGGGGTGCGGGTCGCTCACGCCGAGCGCGTAGTGGCCGTGCTCCTCCACCAGGCGCCGCAGCGCGGCTGCGGGGCCGTCGGGCTGCTCCTGCGTGCCCTCGGCGATCAGACAGATCACGTGGTCGTGGTAGACGGGGCAGCGCACCATCAGGGCCGGGCCGTGGTAGCCGGCGGCGTCCTGGAGGTCGCGGACGATGCGGTCGCGGTCCTCCGGGTGGCAGCGCAGCAGTTGGACCCTCAGCCAGCCGGCGTCCAGCAGGTCCGGGACGGCGCCCGCGGTCATCCGCCGGGCCAGTACCGGGTCCCCGGCCATCAGCGCCATGAAGACCGCGAGCCTTACCTGTCCCGCCTTGCGGTGGTACGCGCGGGAGGCGGCGTCGGCGCGGTTGGCGCGGCGCATGAGCATCATCAGCCCGCCGGTGTGCGAGGCGAGGAGGGCGGCCTCCTGGCTCAGCGCGTCGGGGCCGGCCACCACCAGCACGGGGCGCGGGGCCCGGTCGCCGAGGGCTTCCAGACGCACCTGTACGACGCCGGCTTCGGTGGGCGCATCGGTGACCGCGGTGTCCAGGGCGCCGTTCGACAGGCGGGCGAGCAGGGGTCTCAGCGTGCGCACGAGCTGCCGGGGGAACGCAGCTCCCGCCGCCTCGACCGTGCCCGCGCCGTCGACCAGCGCGACGTCCGCGCCGAGCTCGGTGCCCAGCCACTCCACCAGATCGCGCGGGTCGGGGTCGGCGTCGTCGGACTGCTGACGGCGCACCCGGCGCAGGAGTTCGTGGAGCCGTTCCGTTCCGCCGCTCTCGTCGGCGCCGCCCGAAGCCACGCGTACGTCCCCCCTCGCCTGGATCCCCGTCCACGGATGTGACTGTGTGCCGGCCTTCGCGCGCGGCCCTGCCGCACGCGTCGCAGCCGCTGCCCGCGCGTCCCGGACAGCCCGGCCGTTCCGGGCCGCCCAGTCGTTCCGGCGCTTTCACAGTCCCGGACCGCCGCCGGGTCCGGCCGGCGGCTCGCCCGGGACGCCCCGGACGGGGGAACAGGCTACCGAACGGGTCGGCGGGCGCCTTCGACCGGCGGGGACCCCGCGCGCACCCGACCGGAATTCACACCGCCGAGGATCCCGGCGAACCGGACGCGATGCCCGGTCACACCGCGCAAGAGGCCCGGGCGACGGGGTGCAGGGCGGCGTACTCCAACGGCGCGGACGGATCGATGGACACGTCCAGCTGCGCCGGGCTCGCCCCCGCGCGCACCAGCAGGTCGCCGACGGCCGCGATCATCGCCCCGTTGTCGGTGCACAGGGTCAGCGGCGGCACCCGCAGCTCGACTCCGGCGTCGGCGCACCGCTCCTCGGCCAGCGCGCGCACCCGGGAGTTGGCGGCCACTCCGCCGACCACGACGAGCGTCTTCACCCCGTACGCCCGGCAGGCCGCCAGCGCCTTGCGGGTGAGCACGTCGGCGACGGCCTCCTGGAGGGAGGCGGCGCCGTCGGCCAGCGGGATCTCCTCGCCGCGCAGCCGGTGCCGTTCGGCCCAGCGCGCGGCGGCGGTCTTCAGCCCGGAGAAGGAGAAGGCGTACGGGTCGTCGCGCGGGCCGGTGAGCGGACGGGGGAACGCCACGGCGCACGGGTCGCCGCCGCGGGCGGTGCGGTCGATCGCGGGACCGCCGGGATACGGCAGCCCGAAGACCCGGGCCACCTTGTCGAAGCACTCCCCCGCCGCGTCGTCCACGGTGTCGCCCAGATGGAGGATCGGGTCCCGCACCAGATCCCGCACCAGCAGCAGCGAGGTGTGGCCGCCCGACACGATCAGCACCACGCACGGATTCGGCAGCGGCCCGTGCTCCAGGGTGTCGGCGGCCACGTGCCCGGCCAGATGGTGCACGCCGAACAGGGGCGCCCCCGCCGCGTACGCCAGCCCCTTCGCCCCGGCCAGTCCCACCTGGAGCGCCCCGGACAGCCCGGGTCCGGTCGTCACCGCGACGGCGTCCACGTCCCGCACCCCCAGCCCCGCCTGGGCGAGCGCCTCGGCCACGACCGGGTTGAAGGCTTGCAGGTGGGCGCGGGCGGCGATCTCGGGCACCACGCCGCCGAAGCGTGCGTGCTCGTCCATGCTCGACGCCACGACGTGCGCCAGCAGCCGTCCGCCGGAGACGATCCCCGCCCCGGTCTCGTCACAGGACGACTCGATGCCCAGCACCACCGGAGGAGAACCCATCGCGGGCCCCTTTCGCCATACATACGCACTTGAAAGGAGTTCGCAACAAGCGTACCGAGGTGCGCGGCGGCGCCGGGCCGGGGAGGACGGAGGACAACGGCGGGCCCGACGGGCGACCGCACTTCGGAGGTGCATCCATGGGTGAGTACGTCGAAGCCAACGGGACCACGATCTGGGCGGAGAGCCGCGGCGAGGGGCCGGGCGTCCTGCTCGTCGCCGGTCTGGGCGATCCCGTGGAGGCGTGGGCGGCGCAGCTCGACGGGCTGGCGGACCGGTACCGGGTCATCGGCTTCGACAACCGTGGGGCCGGGCGGACGCCGCTGCCCGACGGGGAGCTGTCCGTGGCGCGGATGGCCGACGACGCCGCGGAGCTGCTGCGGGCGTTGGGGGTCGGCGCGGCGCACGTCGTCGGGTTCTCCGGTGGGAGCGCGATCGCCCAGGAGTTGGCGTTGCGTCGGCCGGCGGCGGTCCGCAGCCTCGTCCTCACGAGCACGTGGGCGCGGGCCGACGCCTATCTGAACAACATGACCCGGTTCTGGCACTGGCTGGTCGCCGAGGCGCCCGACGAGCGTGCCATGTTGGAGGCGTTCTTCCTTTGGATCTACACGCCGCGCGCCCATGCCGACGGCACGGTGCAGCGGACGGTGGACGAGGCGCTCGCCTTTGCGCACCCGCAGTCCGCGACGGCGTTCCAACGGCAGCTGGCGGCGTTCGCCCGACACGACACGCTCGATCGGCTCCCCGGCATCACCGCACCGACGCTCGTCCTGGCCGGTGAGCACGACATCGCGACGCCGCCGCGGCTCGGGCGGATCGTGGCCGACGCGATCCCGGGGGCGCGGTTCGAGGTCCTCGCCGGGGAGGCGCACCAGCCGTTCCAGGAGTCGCCGGAGGCGTTCAACGCGCGGGTCCGGGCGTTCTGGAGCGAGGTCGACGGCGCTGCCCCGACCTCCTGAACGGGCCGGGTCACCCGACCTCCTGAACGTGCCGGTCACACGATGGCCTCCCGCCGGCCGTCAGCGCGCCGCGCCCCGCCGAAGATGGACCGCCCACGTCACCGCCGCGCACACCACGTACGCGACGAGGAAGGTCCAGTACGCCGCGTCCCCGCTGCGGCTGGTCAAGAACGCCTGCCGGAACGCGACGTTCACCAGCACCCCGCCGAACGCGCCGATCGCCCCGGCCAGCCCGATCAGCGCCGCCGCCCGCCGCCGGGCGTCGCGTTCGGCGGCGGACGCGTCCGCGCCGGAGGCGACCGCGGCCCGCGCCTTGGCCTGGAAGAGCGCCGGGATCGTCGTGTACGTCGAGCCGTTGCCGACGCCGCTCAGCGCCAACAGCGCCACGAAGCCCGCCAGGAACAGCGGCAGCGAGTCCCGGTGGGAGGCGACGAGCACCGCGGCCGTGCCGGCGACCCTCGCGACGAAGGTCCAGAGCGTCACCGCGGCTCCGCCCCAGCGGTCCGCGAGCCACCCGCCGACGGGACGCGTCAGCGAACCCAGCAGGAGCCGATGACGATGAAGGTGAGGTACGCGGCCTTCACCGGGGTGTCGAACTCCTCGTGGAACTGCACCTGGAACACCTGCCCGAAGGCGAAGCCGAAGCCGATGAACGAGCCGAAGGTGCCGATGTAGAGCAGGGACATCACCCAGGCGTGCGGCTCCCGCACCACCTCGCGCAGTGCGTCCCGGTCGTTCTTCAGCTGCGTCAGGTTGTCCATCGTCAGCGCCGCGCCCAGCGCCGCCAGCACGATCAGCGGCACGTAGACCAGCGGCACCAGCCGCGGGTGCGCCGCGCCCGCCGTGGCGAGGACCAGCAGGCCGACCAGGTGCACGGCCGGCACCCCGAGGTTGCCGCCGCCCGCGTTGACGCCCAGCGCCCAGCCCTTGAGGCGCTGCGGGTAGAAGGCGTTGACGTTCGCCATGGAGGAGGCGAAGTTGCCGCCGCCGACGCCCTCGCCGACCGGCTCGCGGACGCCGGTCGGCGGCCGGGGCGGGGGCATGCGGAAGGGCGGCCACCGCGCGGTGACCGCCCTTCCGTACGCGTCGCTCAGCCCTTGCTGAAGGAGTTCCAGAACTCCTCGAAGGTCAGCATGCCGTCGCCGTTGGCGTCCTTCGACCTGATCACCGCTTCGGCGACCGTTTCCGTGACGTTGAAGTCGCCCAGCTGCGCCATCACGCTCTTGTACTCGGACGCCGTGATCAGACCGTCGCCGTCCAGGTCGTACCGGTCGAACGCCCTGCGGGCCGCTTCCTTGTCCGCCACTTCCTCTGCCCCTCCTCGGTGCACTACTGACGGGGGTCAGATTATCGGTCCGAATCACTCCGACGGCCCAAGGGCCTCGCTTGCGGGCCGGGCAGGGGCTTCGCGGTGCGGTCAGCGCGCGGCGAGGGCCGGGACCTTGGCGGGTGTCTCGACGCTCGCGGCGGGGACGCCCGCGCGCCACGGCTCGTAGTGCGGGTTGTCCCGGCACTCGTCCATGATCTCGACCTTCTTGACCTTGTCGACCGGGCAGACGCCGACGATGAACTCGCGCGCCACCCCGCCGGGGAACGCGACCTCGACCTGGTCGGCGTACTTGTGGGTGTCGCCGATGGTCTCGTTCACGTCGACCCCGCCGGGGGCGTCGATGTAGTAGTTCCAGCCGTTCTTCCAGGACTTGTACAGGTCGTGGTTGTACGAGGTGGAGACGTACGGGGAGGGCTGGTTGACCAGGACGTACTGCTCCAGGTCGTACTGGCCGTCCAGCGGCGCCTTGGGGTGGAAGCCCTGTTCGAAGACGATCTCGGGGCCGCGGCCGTCGGTGCGGTAGAGCTGGAGGCAGTTGGCGCGCCAGGCGGGGGCGGGCGTGATGCGGGCGACGTCGACGCGGCGGTCGGCGGCGGCGTGGAGGCGGTCCGCGACCGGGGGACAGGAGTTGGCGGGGGCGGCGGCGCGGGTCGCCTGCGCGGGCACGGCGGTCCCGGCGCCCTTCGCGCCCTCCGTCGCCGGGGTGGCGGACGACGAGGCCGCGGCGGGGACGAGGACGGCGGACAGGGACAGGACGAGAACGGCGGCCCGGCGCCGCAGTCGAGTGGTGATCATGGGATCACCTTCCCGGCCGGCGACCACCGGGCCGGGGAACATCACCTGTGGGTGGGCGAGTTGGGGCGCCCTGCTGACGCAGGGGTGTTCGCCGCGTCAGCACGTCAATCCGTCAACCCGTCAACCCGTCAGCACGGCGAACGTCAGCGGAAGACGCCCGTGTGCCCCAGGGAGTAGCGGCCGGGCTGGGGGTAGAAGGCGAGCCCGTGGGGGCCGTCGCCCACCGGGATGCGGGCCAGTTGCTTGCCGGTCTTGGTGTCGATCGCGTACACCTCGGAGTCGTAGCGGCCGGAGAGCCAGAGCACCTTGCCGTCGGCGGAGACCCCGCCCATGTCGGGGCTGCCGCCGTCCGGGAGCCACCACTTCTTGGTCAGCTTGTTCTGCGGGAAGTCGAAGACGGAGACGGAGCCCTCGCCGCGGTTGGGGATGTACATCTCCTTGGAGTCGCGGCTGATGTAGAGCCCGTGGGCGCCCTCGCCGGTGGGCAGCAGGGTGGGGGTGGTGAACTTCTCCCCGTCGAGCACCCACACGCCGTGCGCCATCATGTCGGCCACGTAGAAGGTCTTGCCGTCCGGGGAGAGCTTGACGTCCTGCGGCATGGCCCCCTCGAAGGGCAGCTTCTGCTGTCCGACGACCTCCATCTTCTCGGTGTCGACCTTCAGCAGTTCGCCGGAGAACTCGCAGGAGACGACGAAGTACCGCCCGTCGGCCGAGAAGTCGGCGTGGTTGACGCCGTAGCAGGTCACGGGGGTGGTCTTGACCCGGTCCATGGTGTGCGGATCGCGGAAGACCAGCTCGCGGTCCATGGAGGCCATGACCACGGCGTACTTGCCGTTGGGCGTGAAGTAGAGGTTGTACGGGTCGTGGACCTCGACCTCCTTGCCGGCCTTGCCGGTGGCTGGGTCGATGGGGGTGAGCGTGTGGCCGCGGTTGTTGTTCACCCACAGGGTCTTCAGGTCCCAGGAGGGGACGACGTGCTGCGGCTGGACGCCGACGTCGATGGTCTCCACCACCTCGTACGTGGCGGGGTCGATCACGGACACGGTGTTGGAGTTGGTGTTGGGGACGTACACCTTCGTCGGGAAGCCCTTCACCACCGGCGAGAGCGCGCCGGGGCGGTCCGCCGCGTAGATGTCCTTCGGGTCGAGCACCGGCGGCATGCCGGGCAGCCCGGGCGGGGCGGCGGGCCGGGTGGCCTTCTTCGCTGCGGCGGCCTTGGACGCGTCCGTCCGCACGGACTGGCCGGTGTCGGCGCCGCAGCCCGCGACGAGGGCGAGCAGGGCACCGGCGCAGAGCACCCGGCCGCGCCGGGAGAGCAGGCCGGGCCGACGGGCTCGGGCCCGGCGGGGCACGGACGGCAGGGGCGAGGGGGGCGGGGACGGGGATGTCGAGGGGCAGCGCATCAGCTCAGCAGCTCCGTGGTGGTCACCGCGCGCAGTCCGCGGCGGTGGAGGTCGTCGAGGAGGGCGGGCAGTGCGGCGACCGTGTCCGCATAGCCGAAGTGCAGGCTGACCACCGATCCGCGCTGGATCTGCCCGGCGACAGTGCGGGTCACGGCCGTGGCGCCGGGCGAGGTGGAGTCGAGGGAGTCCAGGTCGTACGAGAGGACGTGGGGGTAGCCGGCGCGCTGGGCGAGCCGGGTGACCAGGGGGGTCGCGGATTCGGTGCGCGAGGGGCGGAACCAGGTGCCGATGGAGCCGGTGAGGCGGCGCAGCCGGTCGGCACACCCGGTGATCTCGGCGTACGCCTCCTCCTGCGGCAGCTCGTTGATCGTGACGTGGTTCAGGGTGTGGTTGCCGAGGTCGTGGCCGCCGTCGAGGATCCGGCGGGCCATGTCGGGGTGCTGGTCGAGCCAGGTGCCGACGGCGAGCACGGTGATCTTGGCGCCGGCCCGTTCGACTTCGGCGAGCACGGCCCGGGCGGTGGCCGGGTCGCCTCCGCCGTGGAAGGTGAGGGCGACCCGGGCGCGGTCGGCCGGGCCGTGGGCGATCTGGGCGGGCTGGCCCGGGAAGCGCCGGGGGGCGGGGGCGACGGGCGGCCGGCCGGCCGCGGCGGCGGGGGCGCTGGCCGCCGCTCGGGAGGTCGTCGGCGGCTTCGGGGCGCGACCGCCGTCGGCACAGCCGGCGGCGAGGGCGCCGGCGACGGCGGCCCCCGCCCCGGCGCGCAGGACGCGGCGGCGGTCGGTCGGGGTCATAGCAGAGGACGCTAGACAGCCAGTACGAAAAAAGTACTGATTAGACCGATTCAGGTAGTTTCGCGCAGTGCTCCCGAGCGCCCCGATACGCCTCCCGGGCGAGGCGCGCGCATCCACGCCGAAACAGGGAATTGTTCGCCAATGGCAGGGCCATGGCGATGTTTATGAGGCCAGTGCGCCATATCACCTGAGATCTTCATGAGACGTGCCCGCTTTGCTCGCCTTTGGGGGATTGTGGAGTTTGGGGGACGTGCCCCCGTCTGCCATAGTCGGAAGCACGACCGCCCTTGACCCGGGCTCGGTCGTCGACAGCGGTCGCGGACACACCCCCTTTGCCGCGCCCCTTCACCAGAAGCCCCCCGTCTGGCCGCACACCGGCTCGCGCGGGGGCTTCTGGTTTGCGGACCGCGCCAACCCCGGGCTCAGGGCTGCGGGGGGTGGCGCTGCGGGACCCGCATCTCGAACCAGGTGGTCTTGCCGCGCGGCAGCAGGTCGACGCCCCAGCGGTCGGAGAGCTCGTCGACGAGGAAGAGCCCGCGCCCGCTGACGTCCAGCGGCTGCACGGGCAGCAGACAGGGCAGCCCGCGCGAAGGGTCGCGGACCTCGACCCTGATCCGGCCCGGGCGGCGCGACATGCTGAGCCCGAAGGCCCGGGCGCCGGTGTGCCGGACCGCGTTCCCGACGAGTTCGGAGACGAGCAGCACGGCGGACTCGGCCAGCTGCGCGGAGAGCGCCCACTGCCGTACGACCACGGTGTGGGTCAGCCGGCGGGCGGTGGCGGCGGATTCCGGCCGGGACGGCAACAGGACCTCGGCCTCGGTCGGGTCCCCGAAGAGCTCCAGCGCCTTGTGCGCCTGCTCGTCCTCGATGGCCGTCACCCACCGCGTAGCGGTCACGCCGCCGCGCTGCCGCGGCTGTTCCACACCTTCGAGGCCCGCCATGCCCCCATCATGGCTGCCAGGAGCGGTTTCCGTGACCGAACCTGCGGAATACGACTCCCGGAACGAGCGATTCCGGGAGGGCCTGTTGGCATATGACATGGACCCCATAGGGACCGTCGTGCCCACCGTGAACTGCGTTGACACCCTGTCAACAAGGTCTCTGCGAAGCCTTGTGGGATTGCACGAGCCTTAAGGTGGTCTTAAGGCAGCAATAAGGAAGACTCACCCTTACCGGCCAACGCCACCGCCCCAACTCCCCTGGAGCGGGGACACTTCAGAGCTCCGGGGGCGGGGCGGCGGCGGTTTCCGGGGCCGTGGGGCGGGCGGACGTCAACGCGTCGCGCCGCGGGCGGACGTCAGCGGAAGACCGCCTTGCCCGGCCCCTCCTCGACGAAGCTGCGCATCCCGCGCTCCTTGTCCTCCGTCGCGAACAGCCCGGCGAACCAGTTCCGTTCGATCGCCAGACCGGTCTCGATGTCCGTCTCCAGCCCCGCGTCCACGCACTCCTTGGCCGCGCGCAGTGCGAGCGCGGGCCCCTTGGCCAGCTTCCCGGCCCACGCCCGGGCCTGCTCGTACACCTCGGCCGCCGGCACCACGCGGTCCACGAGGCCCAGCTCCAGCGCCTCGGCCGCCCGCACGTGACGCCCGGTGAAGATCAGGTCCTTCGCCTTGGACGGGCCCACCAGCCGTGCCAGCCGCTGGGTGCCGCCGGCGCCCGGGATCAGCCCCAACAGGACCTCCGGCTGGCCGAGCTTGGCGTCGTCCGCGGCGATCCGGTAGTCGGCGCAGAGCGCGAGTTCGCAACCGCCGCCCAGCGCGTACCCGGTGATCGCGGCCACCACCGGCTTCGGGATCCGCGCCACGGCGGTGAACGCCTCCTGGAGCCCGCGGGAGCGGACCACCATCGCGGCGTGGTCCATCGAGTGCATCTCCTTGACGTCCGCACCGGCGGCGAACACCTTCTCCCCGCCGTACAGGATCACCGCCCGCACGTCGTCGCGCCGACCGATCTCTTCGGCGAACTGGCGCAGCCGGTCCTGGAGCGCGATGTCCAGCGCGTTCATCGGGGGGCGGTCGAGCCGGATCGTGGCGACGCCGTCGGAGACTTCGAGGCTCACGGTGGTAACGGGCGCGGAGGTCGACGAGGTCGACTCGGAGGCCGATGCAGGGGTCGACGCAGGGGTCGATGCTGAGGTCATGGCAGCAGGTTAACCGGCGCTAACGAGGACGCCGCCGGTGCGCTGGCTCACACCGACGGCGTCCCCTCGCCCCCACCGTCCGCCTCCCGCCGCCGCCTCCAGCGGCGCGGTGGTGCTACTTGGTCCACTCCGACCAGGGCATGTTCCAGCCGTTGAGGCCGTTGTCCGGGGCGATCTGCTTGTCCTTGGAGTTCTTGACGACCACCACGTCACCGAGGAGCGAGCGGTCGTAGAACCAGGCCGCCGGGGTGCCGGCGTCGCCCGCGCCGCGGACGTCGCGCAGTCCGACGCAGCCGTGGCTGACGTTCTGGGCGCCGAAGGTGCCGGCCGACGCCCAGTAGTTGCCGTGCAGGAAGGTGCCCGAGTCGGACAGCCGCATCGCGTGCGGCACGTCCTTGATGTCGTACTCGCCGCCGAAGCCGACGGTCGCCCCGTTCATCCGGGTGACCTTGTGCTTCTCGCTGATGACCATCGTGCCGTTGTACGTGGTGGTGGCCGGGGCGCCCGCGGTGATCGGGATCGTCTTGATCTGCTGGCCGTCGCGGACGACCGTCATGGTCTTGGCGCTCGCGTCGACCGTGGAGACCTGGCTGCGGCCGACGGTGAAGGCGAAGCTCTTCGCCTGCTTGCCGTAGACGCCGGGGCGGCCCTCGACGCCGTCCAGGTTGAGCTTCACGGTGACCTTGGTGCCGGGCTTCCAGAACGCCTCCGGGCGGAAGTCGAGCCGGTCGTTGCCGAACCAGTGGCCCTCGATCGGGACGGCCGGCACGGCCGTCACCTCGATGGCCTTCTCCACGGCCTCCGGGTCGGTGATGCCGCGGGTGAAGCGCAGGGACACCGGCATCCCGACGCCGACCGTGGAGCCGTTCTCGGGGGTGTAGTGGCCGGTGAAGGTGTTCTTCGGCACCAGGGTGGTGAAGGAGACGTCCTTGGCGGACTCGCGGCCGTCACCGTCCTTGGCGACCGCGTGCACCCGGTACTTGGTGGCGCCCGCGAGGTGGTGCGAGGGGAGCCAGCTCCTGCCGTCGGAGGAGAGCGCGCCGGGGACCTTGCGCCCCTCGTCGTCCTGGACGGTGACGCTGGTCAGCTTGCCCTCGCTGGCGCTGACCTTCAGCGCGCCGCTGGTGGCGACCGCGGTGGCGCCGTTGTCGGGGGCAACGGTGACCACGGCGGCCGAGGCGGCGTTCGCGACGCTGGTGCCCTTGCCGTCACCGCCGGAGTTGCCGCACGCCGTCACCAGCACCATCAGCGCCGCGGCGAGCGGGGCGAGCAGCGCGGCGGACCGGCGGCGCCGCCGACCCGCCGTCGCGACCGCAGGCCCCGCAGAGTCCGCAGAACTCGCAGGCCCCATCGACCCCGCAGAGTCCGCGGAGTCCGCCGGTCCCGTGGATATGCCGCGCCCGTCCATGGTCGTTCTCCCCTCGCCCGGCCCGGCGCCCGCCGTGACCCGCTCCCCCGTGCAACCTCACGTGCACACATCGAAAGGGAATCACGGCGGGCGTCGTGGGACGGCTCCACGACCGTCACCGTTCCGTACCAACGGCCCCTGCGGGGCTGCGGATCGACGGGGGGGCGCTCCGGGGGCGTCAGCGCAGCGCCGAACCCTCCTTCCACGCCTTCCAGTCCACGTTCCAGCCGCTCAGCCCGTTGTTCGGCTCCACGAGCTTGTCGTGGGAGTTGACCACCTCGATGACGTCGCCGACCAGGGTCCGGTCGAAGAACCAGCCGGCGGGGGTGTCCCCGCTGCCGCCCTTCACGTCGCGCAGTCCGACGCAGCCGTGGCTGACGTTGGCCGCGCCGAAGGTCTCGGGGCTCGCCCAGTAGTTGCCGTGCAGGAAGGTGCCCGTCTTGGTCAGCCGCATCGCGTGGGGCACGTCCTTGATGTCGTACTCCCCCTTGCCGTCGTCGTCCGTGAAGCCGACGGTGGCGCCGTTCATCCTCGTCACGTCGTACATCTCGCTCACGACCATCTTGCCGTTGTACGTCATCGCGTTCGGCGCGCCCGCGGTGATCGGCAGGGTGGCGATGAGCTGCCCGTCGCGCCGCACCTCCATCGTCTTCGCCTCGGCGTCCACCAGCGAGGTCTGCGCACGGCCGACGGTGAAGGTCACCTTCTTGTCCTGGATGCCGTACGCGCCCGGTGCGGCCTCCACGTCCCGCAGCCGCACGTCGACGGTGACTTTGGTGCCGGGCTCCCAGTACCGCTCGGGACGGAAGTCCAGGCGCTGGTCGCCGAACCAGTGGCCGGCGACCTCCACCGCCGGATCCGAGGTGATCTTGATGGCCCGCTGCACGGCGGCCCGATCGGTGATCTTCCGGTTGAAGTCGAAGGAGACGATCATCCCGGTGCCGACGGTGGAGCGGTGTTCGGGCTTGAAGTAGCCGATGAAACGGCTCTCGGGGACCTTGGTGGTGAAGGTGGTGTGCCGGGCGACCCGGCGGCCGTGGCCGTCGAGCGCGACGGCGTCGACGGAGTACTTCGCGGCGAGGACGAGCCGGGCGTCCCCCTTGGGGCGCCAGCGCAGCCCGTCCTCGGAGACGGTGCCGGGCACGGGCGTGGGGGTCTCGTTCTCGATCCGGGTCACCGTGACGCGCTCCAGCCGGCCGCTGGTCAGGCGTACCTCAAGACGGCTCTTGGGGTCGACGTCCTGCGCGCCGTCCTCGGGCCGGACCCGGATCGCCTCGCCCGAGGTCAGGGGCTCGGCGACGGCCCCGGGTTCCTTCTCCGCGCCCCCGTCCGCGGTGCAGCCGGCGAGCCCCACCGCCGCTCCCGCGAGTGCCACCAGTCCGGTACGGGTCAGGGCTGCCCGGGTGCCGCGGGCCGCCCGCTTCAGTACGTTTCGTCTCACGCCCGCTCAACGACCGCGGGCCCGACGTGGAAACGTGGCCGGATCCCCGAAGAGCGGGACGAAGCGGACGGAACGCAACCCGCGCGCCGCGGCGCTGTGCGGTGACGGCGTCTGCGGCCCGGTCGCCACGATCGTCAAGCCACCCACGGCGCGACCGCGCCTGCCGAGGCAACCGCAAGCGCGCGGGCGCAAGGCATCAGCCGAGGATGCCCCGCTCGTAGCCGAGCGCGACCGCCGCCGCGCGGTCCTTCGCGCCCAACTTGGCGAAGACGTGGCCCAGGTGGGTCTTGACGGTGGCCTCGGAGATGAAGAGCTCCGCCGCGATCGCCTTGTTCGACGTGCCCTTGGCGACCAGCACCAGCACTTCGCGTTCGCGCGCGGACAGGTGTTCGCCGACGCCGTCCGCACGCGGCGCGCGGACGTGGGAGACCAGCCGGGAGGCGACCGCCGGGGAGAGCACGGTGCGCCCCTCGGCCGCCGCGCGCACAGCGGTGAACAACTCCTCGCGCGGCGCGTCCTTGAGGAGGTAGCCGGTGGCGCCCGCCTCGATCGCGGGCAGGGTGTCGGAGTCGGTGTCGTACGTGGTGAGGACCAGGACCTTCGCGCGGGCGCGCCGGCGGGTCAGCTCGGCGATGGCGGCGACGCCCCCGCCGCCGGGCATCCGCAGGTCCATCAGGACGACGTCGGGGTCCATGCGCAGGGCGAGTTCCACGGCGGTGACGCCGTTGTCCGCCTCGCCGAGGACGGCGAAGCCCTCGGACGACTCGAACATGCCGCGCAGCCCGTCGCGGACGACGGGGTGGTCGTCGACCACGATCAGGGAGATGACGGAGTCAGCCATGGCGCACCAACGGTACGCGAGCGGATACGGCGGTGCCCTGCCCGGGCTCCGACTCCACCTGCGCGGTGCCCGCGATCCGCTCGGCGCGCGACCGCATGCCCTCCAGGCCGAAGCCGCCGCTGCCGGAGCGGGCGGGCACGGCGAGCGGGTCGAAGCCGCGGCCGTCGTCCCGGACGTCGACGATGACCTCGTCGCCGAGGTAGGAGAGGGTGACCCCGGCGCGGCTGGCGCCCGCGTGCCGGGCGGTGTTGGCCAGGGCTTCCTGGGCGATGCGCAGCAGCGTCGCCTCGACCTCCGCGTGCAGCGGCTCCTCGGTGCCGGTGACGGTGAACCGGGCGGCGACCCCGGAGCTCTTGGACCACTCGGCGACGGTCTTCTCCAGCGCCTGCGGAAGGGTGTCGTGCTCCAGGGCGACGGGGCTGAGGTTGTGCACCGAGCGGCGGGCCTCGCGCAGGCTGGAGCGGGCGAGGTCGGCGGCGCGGGCGAGGTGTTCGCGGGCCGTCTCCTCGTCCCGGGTGACGGTGACGACCTGGAGTTGGGCGATGATCCCGGCGAGGCCTTGGGCGATGGTGTCGTGGATCTCGGCGGCCAGTCGGCGCCGCTCGTCGGCGACGCCCGCCTCGCGGGCCTGGACGAGGAGTTGGGCCTGTAGGTGCGCGTTCTCGGCGAGGGCCTGGGTGAGCCGGGCGTTGGTGCGCTCCAACTCGCGGTACGCCCGGGCCTTCTGCCGCAGTGCGTCCTCCTCGTGTCCGCCGATGTGGACGAAGACCAGGCAGAAGAAGGCGTTCAGCACGAACAGTGCGAGGAAGGCGATCCACTGCGACCTGGACTGCGGCGGCAGCCCGCCGGACTGGGAGCCGGCCATGATGACCGTGGTGGCCAGCAGCCCCAGCCGCAGCCGGCGGACCGGCAGCAGGTGCGAGGCGTCGAAGTAGCCGATGACGGCGTAGATCGCGAAGAACGGGTTGGCCCAGGTGAGGGCGAAGGCGAGCAGGGTCCGCAGCGCGTAGTAGACCTGTCCCGCGGTGCCCGCCTGACCGCGCGGGGGGATGGTGAGGACGGTGGCGTTCACCCGGTCCTCGTACGCGGTGCTGGCGAAGCTCCACCACAGTTGGAGTGCGAGCACCAGCACCAGCAGCACGCCCGCGGCGTACACCTCGGTCCGGCTCATGATGTCGTCCGCCGAGACGACGGCGAGGAGGGTGGCGAGGCCGAGCACCAGGTAGGGGCCGTAGCGGAAGAACTGGGCCCAGCGGACCTCGGCGAGGCTCGCACCGGGGTACCCGGCGGGGACGCGACCCGCGGCCGGGACATCCGGAACATCCTGGATGCCCCGGACCTCCGGCGCGTCCCGGGCGGGCGGCTGGGACGGGGTCGCGGTACCGGTCATGGCAGCAGTGTCCCCCGCGCCCCGGCGCTTCGACACCGTCACTCCCACCGGAACCAGCGGGCCGCCGCGCAGGTCAGCACGAGTGTCCAGGCGGCCAGCACCCCCAGGTGCAGGGCGGTGGGCCAGGAGCCGTCGGCGGCGCGGGTCAGGGCGTGGGCGGCGGCGCCGAAGGGCGCGTAACCGATCGCGTCGGCCAGCGCGTCGGGCATGGCCGACACGGGGATCCACAAGCCCGCGGTGAACATGGTGGGGAAGGCGACGGCCGTGCCGAGGGCCGTCGCCGCCTTCTGCGTACGGGTGACGGCGCTGATGGTCGCGCCGAGGGCGACGCCGACGGCGACGGCCAGCAGCAGCGCGAGCACGTATCCGACGGGCTGCTTCGGCAGGGCCACGTCGTAGGCGAGGCGTCCGACGGCGATCGGCAGCACGGCGGCTGCGACGGCGACGGCGCCGTTGACGACGAGTTGGGCGACGAGCAGGGAGATCGGACGTACGGGGGTGGTGGACAGCCGGCGCAGGATGCCGCGTTCGCGATAGCCCGTGAGCACCGGCGGCATGGTCTGCAAGCCGGACATGATCATGGCGAGGAGGACGGCCACGGGGACGTACAGGTCGATCGTGCGCAGCCCGTCGAGTTCGTCGGACGGCTCCCGGAAGGAGGGCACCAGACCGAGGACGGTCAGCAGCAGGGACGGGAAGGCGACGACCCAGAAGACCGAGCCGGGCTCGCGGGCGAAGAGTCTGGCCTCCGTCTTGAGGACGGCGGCGGACGCGGATGCGGTGGTGCTCGCGGTGCGGGTCATGTCAGCGGTGCCTCTTCGGGGGTGCCGGGCCTGCCGGGTCGCTCTTCGGTGAGGTCGAGGAACGCGTCGTCGAGGCTGGCCTCGCTGACGCGCAGTTGGTGCGCGGTGACGCGGAGCCGGGCGAGCAGGGCGACGACGGCGTTCACGGTGTCGTCCGTGCCGTGGATGGTGATCCGCTCGCCCCGGGCGACGACGGACGTCATCGCCGGCAGCTCGTTCAGCGCCCCCTCGTCCAGCGGGGCGGAGGGGGTGAAGGAGATGACGGTCGCGGAGGAGGAGCGGCCGATCAGCCCGGTCGGGGTGTCGACGGCGACCAGCCGGCCCCGGTCGATGACGGCGATCCGGTCGCACAGCCGCTGGGCCTCCGCCATGAAGTGGGTGACCAGCAGGACGGTGACGCCGCGGGCCCGCACCTCCTCGATCAGCTGCCAGGTGTCGCGGCGGGCGCGCGGGTCGAGGCCGGTGGTGAGCTCGTCGAGGACGACCACGCGCGGATTGCCGATGAGGGCGAGCGCGATGAACAACCGCTGCTGCTGACCGCCGGAGAGCCCGCCGAAGCGCACGTCGAGCCGGTCGTCGAGGCCGAGGCGTTCGGCGAGCGGGCGCCAGGGCGCGGGCGACGGGTAGAACGCGGCGTACAGCTCCAGCGCCTCCCGCACGGTCAGCTTGGCCTGGAGCTCGCTCTGCTGGAGTTGGGCGCCGAGGACGCGGGTGAGCTGGTGGCGGTCGGCCACCGGGTCGATCCCGGCGACGCGCACCGTGCCGGCGTCGGGGTGGCGCAGCCCTTCGATGCACTCCACCGTGGTCGTCTTGCCGGCCCCGTTGGGCCCGAGGATGCCGAAGATCTCCCCCTCGTCGACGGCGAAGCTCACGCCGTCGACCACGGTCCGCCCGCCGTACGCCTTCTTCAGGCCCGCCACCTGCACCATCGTCATGGCAACGAGGATGTCCCGCGGGGTGCGGCGGCCACATCGCCCATCGCGCTCGGATCCGCATCAGCCGATCGGTTGATGCCGGGGTGCGACCCGGGCGCGACCGTGGGAGCGGCCCCGGGCGCGCACGCGGGGTGACGACCGCCACCCGGAAATCGAGGTGTGGTGAGTCAGGGGTGAACCGTAGGCTCGCTGCTGATGCCCACTCACCCTGACCCTGCTGCGCAGGGCTCCGTCGTGCGCACCCTGCTACGGCTGTGGCCGTACGTGCGCCCCGTGCGCGCCCGGCTGCTGACCGCCGCCGGCGTGGCGATCGTCGCGTCCTGTCTGAGCCTGGTGATCCCGCTCGTCCTGAAGTGGATGGTGGACGGTCCGGTCGCCGACGGCGACCAGGGCGGGGTGTGGCTGGGGGCGTTCGCGCTGCTGGCGCTGGGGGTGACCGAGGCGGTGCTGTTCGGGTTCCGCCGCTGGCTGGTGGCCCGGCCGGTGGCGAGCGTCGAGGCGGCGATGCGGGCGGACCTGTACGGGCACCTCCAGCGGCTGCCGGTGTCCTTCCACGACCGGTGGCCCTCCGGCCAGCTGCTGTCGCGGGGCACCACGGATCTGAGCCTGCTGCGGATGTTCCTGACCTTCCCGATGACCTTCCTTCTGGTCAACGGGGTGACGATCGTCGTCGGACTGGCGATCTTGATGGTGCAGGAGTGGACGCTCGGGCTGATGATGCTCATCCCGGTCATTCCGCTGATCGTGCTCTGCGGCTACTTCGAGGCGCGGTACGGGCTGGCGTCGCGGCGCGCCCAGGACCAGGTCGGCGATCTGACGACCGTGGTGGAGGAGAGCGTCCTCGGCATCCGGATCGTGAAGGGCTTCGGGCGCAACCGCAGCCAGGCGCGCGCCTTCCGGAAGATGGCCGAGGAGCTGCGCGGGACCGAGTTGGTCAAGGCGCGGCTGCTGGCGGGCATCTGGGCGGTGATCACGGCGATACCGGAGATCACCATCGGTGCCACCCTGGTGCTGGGCACGGTCCAGGTCGCCGACGGGGACCTGTCGGCGGGCACGCTGGTGGCGTTCTTGTCCACGGCGCTGGCGCTGCGCTGGCCGGTGGAGTCGATCGGCTTCCTGCTGGCGATGTGCCAGGAGGCCGCGACGGCGACGGAACGGTACTTCGAGGTGATGGACGAGCCCCAGGAGTCCACCCCGGACCCCGCAGGGGAGAAGGCCGCCGAGGCGGACGCCGGCGGCGGGCTGCGCTTCGAGGGCGTACGGTTCCGCTTTCCCGACGCGCCCGCCGACTCCGTGCCCGTACTGGACCGCATCGACTTGGACGTGCGCCCCGGCGAGACGATGGCCCTGGTGGGCGGCACGGGCTGCGGCAAGACCACGCTCACCGCGCTCGTCCCCCGTCTCCACGAGGTCACCGGGGGCCGGATCACGCTGGACGGCGAGGACATCGCGACGATGCCGCGCGAACGGCTGCGCGGCCTGGTGGCGGTGGCCTTCGAGGAGCCCACCCTCTTCTCCACCACCGTCGCGCAGAACGTCCTGATGGGCACGGACGCCGAGTCGGCCAGCCCGGACGCCGTCGAGCGCGCGCTGGAAGTCGCCCAGGCCGGCTTCGTCACGTCCCTGCCCGACGGCGTCCACACGGAGGTCGGCGAGCAGGGGCTGAGCCTGTCCGGCGGTCAGCGCCAGCGCCTGGCGCTGGCCCGCGCGGTCGTGGGCCGGCCCCGGTTCCTGGTGCTCGACGATCCGCTGTCCGCGCTCGACGTCCACACCGAAGCCCTGGTGGAAGCCGCACTCCGGCGCGTCCTCGCGGACACCACGGCGCTGGTGGTCGCCCACCGGCCGTCGACGGTGCTGCTCGCGGACCGGGTGGCGCTGCTGTCCGGGGGCCGCATAGCCGCCGTCGGCACCCACCAGGAACTGCTGCGTACGAACGCCGAGTACGCCTGGTTGATGTCCGGGGCCGACCACGGCACCGGGGTCGACCGCGGCCGGCCGGAAGGGAGCCCCCGATGACGTCCACCGCCTCACCGGCCGCGCCGTCCGCTCCGGCGGAGGGCGCCGAGGCGCCCCCGAGCGGCGTCGACCCCTTCGACCGGGACGACCTGCCGACGCCCAAGGGCGCGACCCGCTCCCTGCTGCGGTCGCTGCTGGCGCCGCACCGGCCCCGGGTGTGGTGCATCGCCGTGGTCCTGCTGCTCCAGCAGGCCGCGGTGCAGGCCGGCCCGCTGCTGGTCGCGTACGCCATCGACCGGGGCGTACCGGCGCTGCGCGAGGACGACTACGGCCCGCTGGTCGCGGTCGCGATCGGGTACGCCGTCGCCTCCCTGGGCTCCGGGCTGCTCCAGTACCTCTTCATCGCCACGTCCGGCCGGCTCAGCCAGGACGTGCTGCTGGACCTGCGCGGGCGGATCTTCAAGCACGCGCAGGTGCTGAGCCTGGACTTCCACGAGCGCTACACCTCGGGCCGGTTGATCTCCCGGTCCACGACGGACGTCGAGTCGCTGCGGGAACTCCTCGACGAGGGCCTGCAGGAGCTGATCGACGTCGCCCTGTCGTTCTTCTTCATCTCCGTGATGCTGCTCTGGCTCGACCTCGGCATGGGCGGCGTGGCGGTGGCGTCCTTCGTTCCGCTGCTCGTGATGGTGCGGCTCTACCAGCGCCGCGCCGGTGCCATCTTCAGCCGCCGCTCGACGGCGATCGCCGCGGTGATCGTGAAGTTCGCGGAGACGATGAACGGCATCCGGCCGGTGCGGGCCTTCCGCCGCGAGCGGGCGAACGACGCGGAGTTCGGCCGCCTCAACGCGGTCCACGCCCGCAGCAACGGCGACGCGCTGCTGGAGATGGCCCTGTACGTGCTGGGCTCCCGGCTGGTCGCGAACACCGCGGTCGCGGGGATCGTGCTGTGGGGCGCCTGGCGGGTCGCCGGCGACACCCTGGCCCTCGGCGTGCTCGCCGCGTCCGTGCTGTACCTGCGGCGGCTGTACGACCCGATCGACCGGCTCGGCATGTTCCTCAACTCCTACCAGTCGGCGGCGGCGTCGCTGGAGAAGATCGCGGGGCTGCTCGCACAGCGGCCCACGGTGCCGGAGCCGACCTCCCCGGTGCCGCTGCCGGCGTCGACGACCGAGGACCGGCCGGGCCGCCGGGTCGTCTTCGACGACGTCCGGTTCGCGTACCGCACCGGCGGCGAGGTGCTGCCGCGCTTCGACCTGACGGTCCCGGCGGGGCAGACGGTGGCGGTCGTCGGCTCCACCGGCGCGGGCAAGTCCACCCTCGCCAAACTCCTGGCCCGCTTCTACGACCCGACGGAGGGCCGGGTGCTGCTCGACGGGGTGGACCTGCGGGACCTCGCCACGCCCGACCTGCGGCGCGGGGTGGTGATGGTGACCCAGGAGGCGTTCTTGTTCTCGGGCACGATCGCGGAGAACATCGCGATCGGCCGCCCGGACGCGACGCGGGCGGAGATCGAGGCCGCGGCGCGGGCGATCGGCGCGCACGACTTCGTCAGCGGGCTGCCGGACGGCTACGACACGGACGTGCGCAAGCGCGGCGGTCGCGTCTCGGCGGGCCAGCGCCAACTGATCGGCTTCGCCCGGGCGCTGCTGGCCGACCCCGCGGTGCTGATCCTCGACGAGGCGACGAGCTCCCTGGACGTGCCCAGCGAGCAGGCGGTGCAGCGCGCGATGGACACGGTCCTCAAGGGGCGCACGGCGCTGGTGATCGCGCACCGGCTGTCGACGGTGGAGGTCGCGGACCGGGTGCTGGTGATGGAGCGGGGGCGGATCGTGGAGGACGGCGCACCGGGCGAACTGATCGCGGGCCGGGGCCGCTTCGCCGATCTGCACCGGGCGTGGCGGGACAGCCTGGTCTGAGGCGGGCGCCCGGCCGCGGTTTCGCCGGCCGCCCGCTCCGTCACCGCAGCGCGGCCGTCAGCCGGGCCTCGTGGCGCGTGATGTGCGCGGCGTCCGACCGGTAGAGCGCGTCGTGTCCGGCGGCGATGTGCCCGGCGAACGCGGCGCTCCCGGCGTCCGCCCGCTCGTGCATGTGGCGTACGAGAGCGTCGAGGCGCTGCCGCGCGGTGGCGGCCAGCACTCGGCGGTCGTCGGCGTCCAGCCCGTAGGCGTCGGCGAGCAGGCGCAGCCGGCGGGCCTGCTCGGCGACGGGCAGGTGGAAGTCCTCGTTGTCCGGGTGCGTCAGCGGCACGAAGCGGTAGGCGGCGTACGCCAGGTCCCAGACGCGGGGGCCGGGGTGGGCGGTGTCGAAGTCGATGAGCGCGAGGGTCCCGCCGTCGTCGAAGACGCAGTTGTACGGTGCGACGTCGCCGTGGCAGACCACTTCGGCGGGCTCGCGCACGGGCCCGTACCAGACGGCGTCCGGCGGCGGGACGAAGTCCGCGGTGGCGTCGTGGTAGCTGCGCAGGAGCTTGCCGACGGCGCGGAGCGTGGCGTCGGTGCGCACCTGGTCGGACAGCGGGTAGTGCGCGACCTGACCGGGCAGGAAGTCCAGCACCTCACGGCCCTCGGCGTCGATGCCGTGGGCGCGCGGCGCGGCGGTGAAGCCGCGGTCGCGCAGGTGGTCGAGCAGGGCGTGGACCGTCGCCGTCCACGGGCCGGTGGGCCGGCGCACCGTCGTACCGATCCGTACGACGTCGTTGACGCCTCCGCCGGCCAGCCGTTCTCCCCCGTGACCTGCCAGCTCTTCTTCTCCGCGATCAGCTTTCACGGGGGTGCACGGTAGGCCGGCGGAGGCGAGGCCGCCACCGAATTCCGGCGCCCGCACCCAACAGGGCTGCGGATCAAGGGAGTTGGCGTGGCGATCACACCACACCCTATGTAAAACTCTTACCATGCCTCCCGTTCGGATGACCGTCGCCGTGGCCAAGGTGCTGCGGATCCTCCTCGAAGACCCCTCCCGCCCCCGCTACGGCTATGAGCTGATGCAGGTCACCGGCTTCCCCAGCGGAAAGCTCTACCCGATCATGGCCCGGCTCCAGGCGGCGGGCTGGCTGACCAAGGAGCAGGAGGACATCGATCCGTCCGCGGCCGGTCGCCCCGCGCGCCGGATGTACCGGCTCACGCGGGACGGTGCCGAAGTCGCCCGGGTCGAACTCGCCGCGCTCAGCGAGCAGTTGCGCCCGCCCGCCGCGCACGGCCACGGCGCGCCGCTGCCGGAAGGAGGGGCCCGGTGAACGCGTTCGCCGTCGCACTCGGTCTCGCCCTCGCCCCGTTGGGAGCGCTGGCGTGCGCGGTCGCGGGCAGTCTGCTCGGCCAGGAGGCCGAGGCGCGGCTCAAGCTGCTGCCCCTCGCGATCCTGCGGCTGGCCGCCCGCCAGGTGTCGGTGGAGTGGCGCGCCGAGATCCACGAGGAGACCTGGTTACCGGACGTCCACTACATCCTCGCGGACGAGGAGGCCGGCCCGCTGACCCGTTTGGTACGGGCGACCCGTTACGCCCTCTCCGCCTGGCTCAGGCGCAGCGGTACGCAGATGGCCGCCGCGCTCGCCGAGGCCGAGCCGCCCGGCCCGGAGCGCGTCGCGGACCTCCGCGCGCGCCGACGGGGCCACCGCAAGGAGTTCGGCGCGGTGGCGACCCGGCTGCACGAACTGCTCCGACAGCCGGCCTGGGCCCATCAGCCGCAGACCGCGGCGCGCATCCTGACGGCGACGGCCGCGGCCTGCGAGGCGTACGTCGACGACCGGGACGAGCACCGGGCCGAGAGCCTCGCCCTGGCCGCCCTCCCGCTGGTGGAGAGCCTGGGCCCGACCCATCCGGCGTCCTTCGAGGTGCGTCGCGCCCATGCGCACGCGCTCGTCCAACGCGGCCGTCCGAGCCGGGCGGAGTCGCTGTTGCGCGCGCTGGCCGCGGACGAGGTCCGCACCCTGGGGCCCGACGTCCCGGGGGTCATCCGCACCGGCCGGCTGCTGGCCTGGTCCCTGGTGTGCCTGGGCCGCTTCGAGGAGGCCGAGGCCGAGTTCCGCGCCCTCGACGCGCGCCTGGCGCGGCTGCCGGGCGACTGGCTGGGGCTACGGCTGCACCTGCTGTGCATGCGGTCCTGGTCGATCGCCTGCCAGGGCCGTGCCGACGAGGCCGAGCAGGGGTACGACACGGTCGTCACGGAGCGGTCGCGGGCGCTCGGCGCCGACGACCCCGACACGTTGGACGCCCGGCACTCCAAGGGGAAGGTGCTGGTGCTGTCCGGGGACGGCGCCCGGGCCCGCGAAGTCCTCGGGCCGCTGCTGGCGGACCGCAGACGGGTGCAGGGCGCCCGCCACCCGGACACCTGGGAGACCGGCAAGTACCTCGCCGTGGCCCGCGCCCTGGCCGCCCCGCGCCGCACCGGGCTCGTGCGCCGCCGGGCGCTCGCCGAGCTGCGCGGGGTCGAGCGGCGGCAGTTGCGCAGGCACGGGCCCCAGCACCCCGGCACCCGGGACACCCGGCACTGGATCGCGGTGCTCGACGGATCGGGGACGCGCCGGTGAAGCTCGGACTGCTCACCGCCTGCCTGCCCTCCCTGACCTTGGCGGAGAGCGCGGCCTGGGCCGCCGGCGCCGGGTACCGGGCCCTGGAGGTGGCGGCCTGGCCGAAGGGCGGCAGCCACCTCCACCACGCCGCGCACCTCGACGTCGTCGACTTCTCGGGCGCCGACGTCGACCGGGTCCACGCGCTGCTGGACCGGCACGGCCTGACCGTGCCCGCGGTGACGTACTGCGACAACAACCTGCACGGCGACCCCGCTCGGCGCGAGCGCGTCCACCGTCACCTCAGGGCCTGCGTGGACGCCGCGGCGGCGCTGGGCGTCCCGTACGTCACCACCTTCGTGGGCCGCGACGTGACGCGCTCGGTGGCCCAGAACGTCGCGCTGGCCGAGCGAATCCTTCCGCCGCTGCTGGCGTACGCCGGCGAGCGCGGCGTACGGCTGCTCGCGGAGAACTGCCCGATGGAGGGGTGGCACCCCGACGGGTACCCGGGGAACCTCGCGTACTCCCCCGAGCTGTGGGAGTGGATGGCCGACCTCGGCGGCCGGGGTGCCGGCTTCCTGCTCGCGTACGACCCGTCCCATCTGCCGTGGTTGGGCATCGACCCCGTCGCGGCCCTGGACCAGGCCCTGGCCCGCGGCGCGGTCGCGCACGTCCAGGCCAAGGACGTGGAGATCGACGGGGCGGCGCGCACCCGCTACGGCGTCTTCGGCAAGACGGTGGGCCGCCGGGGGCCGACGGACGTCGGGTGGTGGCGGTACCGGGTCCCGGGCCGCGGCTCGCTGGACTGGCGGCGGCTGCTCGACCGGCTGCGTCGGGCCGGCTACGCGGGCACCGTCGCGGTCGAGCACGAGGACCCCGTCTGGGGCGGCACCGTCGAGCGGACCAAGGAGGGACTCAAGATCGCCGCCGAGCACCTGCGACCGCTCGTCACGGGCAAACCTCAGGCGTAGCCGCCGTTTCCCTGCGGGAGCGTTGGTCTCTGCGGGCCGGTGGTGGGCTTGTCGCGCAGTTCCCCGCGCCCCTGCTTCGCTGCCCCCGTCGTTTGTCTGCGGGCTGAGGCGGCGGTGTTTGGGGCGCTGGGGTCCCCCCACGCCCTCTGGGCGTAGGTGGGGGTGCACCCGTGCCCGCAGGGCACAGGGGGAGGAACTGCGCGAACAACCACAGACGGGCCGCAGACGCCACACCGCGGCACGCCGCACGGCGCACGGCGCACGCCGCACGGGGCCTCGCGGGCACGGACTAGGTCCCAGGAGTCACCGGAACCATCGCCTGACCCACCCGCACCGCCCGTCGGGAACCGGCCACTTTGCCACCGCCCCGACGCCTCGCCCCCGCCCCGCCGTCCACCCGCTCTGTTCGAATACCGCGACGGCGGGCCGGCGTTCGCCCACCGCCGTCGGGCCCGCGCCCGCAAGCCCGTGGCGCCCGCGCCGTACCCGCCCCTTGCCAGCGTCTTGCTCCTCCTTTACCGGCCCATGGCACGCCAGAAACGTCCGCTCAACGAACACGACACATCGACGAACGGACGCTTCCGGCCATTCTTTTGACGCGACCCTGACAGGAATGTGTCGCCGCTGACACTCTTCACCTCACTCGCACCACACACGCTCCGCCGCTCTGCCCGGACAGCGCCTCCCCGCCGCCCGGTTCCCCCCTCGCAGGACTCGCAGAAGGAGTACGCGTGAGACCCACGCCCCGCCGTGCCACGGCGACCGGTGCGCTCGTCGCCACCGCCGCCCTGCTCGCCCTCGGCCTCCAGTCCGGCGCCTCGGCCGCTCCGACGGCCGACGCCGCCGCGCCCCGCGCGGCCCAGCCGGCCGCCGACCCGGGCTCGCTGCCCCGGGCGCTCACCCCCGCCCAGCGCGCCGAGTTGATCCGCGCGCAGACCTCGGGCGCCGCGGCCACCGCGAAGGAACTCGGCCTGACCGCCGGCGAGAAGCTGCTGGTGCGCGACGTCACGCAGGACCGTGACGGAACCACCCACACCCGCTACGAGCGCACCTACCAGGGCCTGCCCGTCCTCGGCGGCGACCTGGTCGTCGCGAAGTCCGGGGCCGGGGCCACCGAGTCCGTCGGCCGGGCCTCGCGCACCTCGCTCGCCGGCGCGGACACCACCGCCCGCGTCAGCGCCACCACCGCCGAGCGCCAGGCCCTGGCCCGCGCCGCCGCCGAGGGCTCCACCCGCACGGACGCCGCGCAGGCGCCGCGCAAGGTGATCTGGCTCGCCCAGGGCGACCGGCCCGTCGTCGCCTACGAGACCGTGGTCGGCGGGCTCCAGCACGACGGGACCCCGAACGAACTGCACGTCGTCACCGACGCCACCACCGGCGCCAAGCTGTACGAGTGGCAGGCGGTGGAGACCGGCACCGGCAACACCCAGTACAGCGGCCAGGTCCAGCTCGGCTCCACCCCGTCCGGCAGCTCGTACCAACTGATCGACGCACAGCGCGGCAACCACCGCACCACCAACCTCAACCGCGGCACCTCCGGCACCGGCACCCTCTTCAGCGGCCCGGACGACGTCTGGGGCAACGGCCAGCCGGCCGACCCCGAGACCGCCGCCGCGGACGCCGCCTTCGGCGCCGGTCTGACCTGGGACTACTTCAAGAACGTGCACGGCCGCAACGGCATACGCGGCGACGGCGTCGGCGCCACCTCGCGCGTCCACTACGGCAACAACTACGTGAACGCCTTCTGGCAGGACGCCTGCTTCTGCATGACCTACGGCGACGGCGCCGGCAACGCCAAGCCGCTGACCTCCATCGACGTCGCCGCGCACGAGATGACGCACGGCGTCACCTCCAACACCGCGAAGCTGGTGTACAGCGGCGAGTCGGGCGGTCTGAACGAGGCCACCTCCGACATCTTCGCCGCCGCGGTCGAGTTCCACGCGGGCAACGCCCAGGACCCGGGCGACTACCTCGTCGGCGAGGAGATCGACATCCGGGGCAACGGCACCCCGCTGCGCTACATGGACAAGCCCAGCAAGGACGGCTCGTCCAAGGACTCCTGGTACTCCGGCATCGGCGGCATCGACGTCCACTACTCGTCCGGCCCGGCGAACCACTGGTTCTACCTGCTGTCGGAGGGCAGCGGCGTCAAGACCGTCAACGGCGTCACGTACGACTCGCCGACCTCCGACAACCTGCCCGTCGTCGGCATCGGCCGCGACAAGGCGGCACTGATCTGGTTCAAGGCGCTCACCACGAAGTTCACCTCGACCACGAACTACGCCGCCGCCCGCACCGGCACGATCGCGGTCGCCACCGAGCTGTACGGCGCCACCAGCCCCGAGGTCAAGGCGGTCACGGACGCCTGGGCCGGCATCAACGTCGGCGCCCGCCCCGGCGGCGGCAACCCCGACCCCGGCCCCTCCTTCGAGAACGCGACCGACGTGGCCATTCCCGACAACGGCGCGGCCGTCACCTCGACGGTGAACGTCACCGGCGTCGCCGGCAACGCCCCCGCCGACCTCGCGGTCGAGGTGGACGTCATCCACACCTGGCGCGGCGACCTGGTCGTGGACCTGCTCGCCCCCGACGGCACCGTCTACCCGCTGAAGCCCTTCTCCAGCGGCGACTCCGCCGACAACGTCCAGGAGACGTACACCGTGAACGCCTCCTCCGAGGTCGCCAACGGCGCCTGGAAGCTACGGGTGCAGGACCGCGCGGCCCAGGACACGGGGTACATCAACCGCGTCAAGCTCACCTTCTGACGCACGGCGCGAGCGATTACAGGACCGCGCGCCCGGGTGGAACCCCTCGTCCGCCCGGGCGCGTTCGCGCGCCGCCTGGCAGGATCCGCGCATGGTCATATCGCCAACGGGGGCCCGCTGCGCGGCGTCCGACTGCCCGGGCACGCCCGTACACGAGGGCAGGTGCCCCGAGCACCTGAGCGAGGAGCAGATCAACCACTGGCTCGCGGACATGGCACCGGGCGAGTACGTGGACCTGAGCAACTGCCGGGTGCCGGCGGAGCTGTTCGACCGGATCGCGTACGCGGTGTGCAACGCCGAGGGCCAACCCTCCTTCGGGCACTTCGGCTTCGCCCACGGCACCGTCGTCGGCGGCACGGCGTACTTCAGCGAGGCCGACTTCACGGGCCCGGTCGACTTCACCGGCAGCTCCTTCCCGGCCGGCCTGGACCTGAGCCAGTGCACGTTCCACACCGACGTCTCCCTCTCCGCGACGACGGTGACCGGGACGCTCGACCTCTCCCGCACCACCTTCCGCTCCCCCGTGCGGCTCGGCATCTGCGCCCGCGCCGTGGACCTCAGCGGTGCGCGCTTCGAGGAGAAGTCCACCGTGGCCCTGCGGTACGCGGACGTGGACCTGACCGACGCGGTGTTCCTCCAGCCCGTTGCCGTCGCCGCCCGCCCCTCGCCCTTCCCCGGGGCGGACGAGTCCGGCTTCGCCGGCGTCGACCCCGGCGTACGGATCCGCTCGCTGCGCGGCGTGGACGCCTCGCTGCTCTCGCTCGCCCACACCGATCTGACGCACTGCCGCTTCGCCGGCTCGTTCCACCTCGACCAGCTCCACCTGGAGGGCCGGTGGACGCTCGGCACCGCGCCGCCGGGCTGGCGCACCCGACGGCTGGTGGTCGCCGAGGAGCGGGCGTGGCGCGCCTGGCCGGAGCGGCGCGCCCGGGCACGGGCCGGCTGGGGCGAGCCGTCGCAGGTCGAGCCGCCCGGGCTCGCCACCCTCACCACCGTGTACCGGCAGTTGCGCAAGGCCCGCGAGGACGCGAAGGACGAGCCCGGCGCGGCGGACCTGTACTACGGCGAGATGGAGATGCGCCGCCATAGCCACGACCACCGACGGGCCGAGCGCTGGCTGCTGGACGCGTACTGGCTGCTGTCGGGGTACGGCCTGCGGGCGTCGCGCGCGCTCGGCTGGCTCGCCGCGGCCATGCTCACCACCGTCGTGCTGCTGATGGGGTTCGGGCTGCCGGACGACACGCCCCGGCAGGAGGTGCGGCAGGTCACCGCCGACGACGGGAAGCCGATCACGGTGCTGGACAAGCCGGAGCCCGAGCTCACCAAGCCGTACGGGGAGCGCTTCACCGGCGAACGCTTCGACAAGGCCCTCACGGTGACGTTGAACTCCGTGGTGTTCCGCACCAGCGGCCAGGACCTGACGACCGCAGGCGGCTACATCGAGATGGTGTCGCGCTTCACCGAGCCGGTGTTGGTGGGTCTGGCCGTGCTCGCGGTACGGGGGCGGGTGAAGCGCGGCAGTTGACGCGGGGCGGGGGGCTCATCTGCCCGGGTGCGGGCCAGCGTGATGCCCTCCTCGCTGGTCGAGACCCCCGACACCCGGGCGCCGGTGGCCCGGGCGATGCGCAGCGCGGGCCGCCCGGTTCCGCAGCCGACGTCCAACAGGTGCTGGCCGGGTACGGCGGCCAGCCGCCCGGCCACGAGGTCGGTGAGCCGGTCGGTCGCCTGGTCGAGCGAGCCGCCGTCCGCGGGGTCGTCCCAGTAGCCGACGTGGATGTTCCCGTCGACGGCCGCGCCGTCCGCGGTCTCGGTCGTGTGGTGCACGGACGGGTCGTTGGTCGTCGAAGCCTCCCGAGCGTCTGGCGCGGCGACGGTGCGCGCGCCCTCATCGTGGAGTTGCCCCGCATCCCTACCCACCCGGCACCAAAGGGTGTGGAGGGTCTTGCGACTTGCCCTGCCCACGCGGTCCCGCGCGTCGTCGTAGGCCGCGCTCACCTGCGCCTCTGGACGTAGCCGCCGTTTCCCTGCGGGGTGCGTTGGTCTCCGCGGCCCGGTGGTGGGCTTGTCGCGCAGTTCCCCGCGCCCCTGTTTCGCTTCCCCCGTCACTCGCCTGCGGGCTGGGGCGGAGGTACCCCCGTGCCCGCAGGGCACAGGGGGAGGAACTGCGAGCACACCACCCACCGGGCCGCAGACGGACGAGGGTTTAGGGGCGCTGGGGGTCCCCCCGTGCCCGCAGGGCACAGGGGGCGGAACTGCGCGACAAGCCACAGACGGGCCGCAGACACCATGACCGCACGCGCGCCACGGCGCAGCCGCGCCTGCCGGGGCGGTAGGGCCACGTGGGGCCCGGGTGGGGCTTCGGGGGCCGCATAGGCTGGCGGGCATGAGCGCCGTCGACGTCACGACCCCGCCCGACCCCACCCCGCCCGTGCGCGTCCTGCTCGCGGACGACGAGGCCCTGGTCCGGGCCGGCGTGCGGGCCATCTTGGCGAGCGAGCCCGGGATCGAGGTCGTCGCCGAGGCCGCGGACGGGCGGCAGGCGGTCGAGCTGGCGCTGGCGCACCGGCCGGACGTCGCACTGCTCGACGTCCGGATGCCGGGGCTCGACGGCCTCCGCGCCGCAGCCGAACTGCGCCGACTGGCGCCCGACGTGGCGCCGGTGATGCTGACCACGTTCTCCGAGGACGAGTACATCGCGCGCGCCCTGGACTGCGGGGTGAGCGGCTTCCTCCTCAAGTCCGGCGACCCGCTGGAGCTGCTGGCGGGGGTGCGGGCGGTCGCGGACGGCGCCGCGTATCTGTCGCCGCAGGTGGCGCAGCGGGTGATCGCCCAGCTCGGCGGCGGCCGGCTGTCCCGATCCGCCGAGGCGCGCCGCACCCTGGAGCCGTTGACCGGCCGGGAGCGCGAGGTGGTCGCGCTGGTGGGCGCCGGGCTGTCGAACGCGGAGATCGCGGCGGAGCTGCACGTCGTCGAAGGCACGGTGAAGGCGCACGTCAGCGCGGTCCTGGGCCGGGTGGGGCGACGCAACCGGGTAGAGCTGGCGATCTTGGCGTACGAGGCGGGGCTGGTCACCTCGACGTAGCGCCCCGGACGCTTGGGGCAAGGTGGAGGGCATGCACCGAGACCGTCAGGCCCTGCGCCGCCGCGCCCTGGACCTCGCACTGTGGGTTCTGGTCTGCGCACCCGTCCTGCTCAACGGCGACGGCTACGGCCCCGGCCGGTGGGCCGGCTCCTGGCTGGGGTCCTGGTGGGCGAGCGCCGCGGGCGCGGCCCTGCTCGGCGCCGCCGTGGCCGTCGGCCGACGGCGCCCGCTGGCGGCGCTGGTGGTGGCGCTGGGCCTGAGCGCCGTGCACGGCAGCCAGCTGATCACCCCGCAGTACGCGGTCGCCCTCGTCGCCTTCGGCTTCCTCGCCGGACGCCGCTCGGCCCGGGCGCGGCCCGCGCTCGTCCTGTTCGCCGCGGTCGCGCTCGCGGGCCTCGCCGTGGTGCTGGTGCTCGAACAGGAGCCTTGGTCCTGGTTCACCCTGGTCGCGGCGCTGCTGCTCGCGGTCGTCGTGCCGTGGCTGCTGGGGCGGTTCGTGCGGCAGTACGTGGAGCTGGGCGCGGCGGGCTGGCGGCTGGCGGACCGGATGGAACGGGAGCAGCGCGCGGTCGCCGACCGGGCGCGGCTGCGGGAGCGCTCCCGCATCGCCGGGGACATGCACGACTCCCTCGGTCACGAGCTGTCGTTGATCGCGCTGCGCGCCGCCGCGTTGGAGGTGGACCGCGGGCTGGACGAGCGGCAGCGGGGCGCGGCCCGCGAGTTGCGGCAGGCTGCGGGGGACGCGACGGCGCGGCTGCGGGACATCGTGGGGGTGCTGCGCGGCGACGACGAGGGCGTGCCGGTCACGCCGCGGGACGAGCCGGTGCGGGCCCTGGTGGAGCGGGCCCGCACCTCCGGGCTCGCCGTGACGCTGCACGAGGAGGGCGAAGGCGACCCGCTGCCGGAGATGGCCGCGCGCGCCGTGCACCGCATCGTCCAGGAGTCCTTGACGAACGCGGCCAAGCACGCGCCCGGCGCCGCGGTCGCCGTCCGGGTCGTCCGTACGTCCGACGAGGTCGCGGTCACCGTCACCAACGACCCGGCCCCCTCCCCCTCCCCCGCGCCGGCGGCTCCGTCGGGCGGCACGGGCCTGGTCGGACTGCACGAGCGCGCCCGGCTCGCCGGCGGCTGGCTCACCCACGGCCCGGGCTCGGGCGACGGCTTCGCCGTCCGCGCCCGACTGCCTGCCACCGCGGGCGCTTCTCCCGCCCCGCCGCCCGCGCCCACCTCGGCGCGCGAGTGGGACCTGGCGCGGCGCCGGGTGCGCCGGGGCCTGCGGCAGGCGATCGCCGTCCCGGTGGCGGCGGGCGTGGTGCTGGGGGTGGTGATGCTCGGTTTCGACCAGTACTCCCGGATGCGTACGGTCGTGCACCGCGCCGACTACGACGCGGTGCGGGTCGGCGACCGGGAGGAACACGTCGTCGCCCGACTGCCCGCACGGGCACTGCCCGACCGCCCTGCGGGCCTGCCGCCGGAACCGCGCGACGCCGACCGCTGCGCCTACTACCGCAAGGACGTCCTGCAGGACACCCCGACCTTCCGCTTCTGCTTCACGGACGGCCGTCTGTCGTCGAAGACGGTGGTGCGGGACGTCCCCAACGAGGAGCACCGCGACGGCTAGGGGGCTTCCGGCGCCCCCTGGACACCCGCGTCGTTGCCCTACGGGCCGCAGGCCGTCGCTGCGAGCTCGTCACGGCACCACCGCGCACGGGCTATCGCAGGGGTTGGGCCGGGGGCTCCACCGTGCCCGGGGTGTCCGCGGGGAGGGTGACCAGGCCCAGGTCCGCGGGGGACGCCAGCAGGGGGTGGGCGGGCAGCACGCGGACGGTGTAGCCGAAGGGGCCGGTGCGGTCCAGGGCGAGCGGGCCCTCGTAGATCCAGCGGTCCTCCAGGTCGGGGCCGCCGGTGGGCTTCAGCGGGAAGTGCCGGGCGTCCGCGATCGCGTCGTCCGCGTCGACCCGGCCGGCGACGGCCTGGACCTCCACGTCGTCCGGCCGCAGCGGGCCGAGGGCGACCCGCACCCGAAGGGCGAGGGTGGCGCCCAGTTCCGCGCTGCCGCTGGGCGCGTGCTCGACGGCCTCGACGTGGTCGACGGCCACCTTCGGCCAGGCCGAACGCAGCCGCGTCTTCCAGGCGGCCACCTCGCCCGCGGCGGGTGCGTCGAGGGCGCGGTGGGCGCGGGCCGCGGGGGTGTAGAGCCGCTCCACGTACTCCCGGACCATCCGCCCCGCCAGCACCTTGGGGCCGAGGGTGGCGAGGGTGCGGCGGACCATCTCGATCCAGCGCTGCGGCAGGTCGTTCGGCCCGCGGTCGTAGAAGCGGGGCGCGATCCGGTTCTCGACGAGTTCGTAGAGCGCCGCGGCCTCCAGGTCGTCGCGGCGCTCCTCGTCCGTGGCGGCGGAGCCGTCGGCGGTGGGGATCGCCCAGCCGAAGTCCGGTTCGTACCACTCGTCCCACCAGCCGTCCAGGACGGAGAGGTTGAGGCAGCCGTTGAGCGCGGCCTTCATGCCGCTGGTGCCGCACGCCTCCAGGGGGCGCAGCGGATTGTTCAGCCAGACGTCGCAGCCGGGGTAGAGCTTCTGCGCCATCGCCATGCCGTAGTCGGGCAGGAAGACGATCCGGTGCCGTACGCGGGCGTCGTCGGCGAACCGCACCAGCTCCTGGACGAGCCTTTTGCCGCCGTCGTCGGCGGGGTGCGCCTTGCCGGCGACGACGATCTGGACGGGGCGTTCGGGGTGCAGCAGCAGCGCCCGCAGCCGGTCGCGGTCGCGCAGCATCAGCGTGAGGCGCTTGTACGAGGGGACGCGGCGGGCGAAGCCGATGGTGAGGACGTCCGGGTCCAGGACGCCGTCGACCCAGCCGAGTTCGGCCGCCCCGGCGCCGCGCTGGCGCCAGGAGGTCCGCAGCCGGCTGCGGACCTCGATGACCAGTTGCTCCCGCAGTTCGCGGCGGAGCTCCCAGATCTCGGCGTCGGGGATGTCGACGACCGCGTTCCACAGGTCGGAGCCGCCGACCGTGAGGGCGTCCTCGGCGCGGCCGGCGCCGATCTGGCGGGCGCCGAGCCGGAACACCTCGGGGGCGACCCAGGTGGGGGCGTGGACGCCGTTGGTGATGGAGCGGATCGGCACTTCGTCGGCGTCGAAGCCGGGCCACAGGCCGGCGAACATGCCGCGGCTGACGGCGCCGTGCAGGGTGGAGACGCCGTTGGCGCGCTGCGCCAGCCGCAGGCCCATCACGGCCATGTTGAAGACCCGCGGGTCGCCGTCGGGGTAGGTCTCGGTGCCCAGCCGCAGCACCCGGTCGACGGGGACGCCGGGCAGCGCCCCGGACTCGCCGAGGTGCCGGGCGACCAGGTCGCGGTCGAAGCGGTCGATGCCGGCGGGCACGGGGGTGTGGGTGGTGAAGACGGTGCCGGCGCGGACGGCTTCCAGCGCGGCGTCGAAGTCGAGCCCGGCGCCGCCGAGTTCGCGGATGCGCTCCAGGCCGAGGAAGCCGGCGTGGCCCTCGTTGGTGTGGAAGACCTCCGGCTCGGGGTGTTCGGTGAGGCGGCAGTACGCGCGTACGGCGCGCACCCCGCCGATGCCGAGGAGCATCTCCTGGAGCAGCCGGTGCTCGCTGCCGCCGCCGTACAGCCGGTCGGTGACGTCGCGTTCGCCGGGGCCGTTCTCCTCGACGCCGGAGTCCAGCATCAGCAGCGGCACCCGGCCGACGTGCGCGACCCAGACGTGGGCGCGCAGCGAGCGGCCGGCGGGCAGGGTCAGGGCGATCTGCGCGGGGGTGCCGTCCGGCTCCCGCAGCAGGGTGAGGGGCAGTTCGTTCGGGTCGAGGACGGGGTAGTGCTCCTGCTGCCAGCCGTCGCGGGAGAGCGACTGGCGGAAGTAGCCGTGCCGGTAGAGCAGCCCGACGCCGATCAGCGGGGCACCGAGGTCGCTGGCGGCCTTGAGGTGGTCGCCGGCGAGGATGCCGAGGCCGCCGGAGTACTGCGGGAGGGCGGCGGTGACGCCGAACTCGGGCGAGAAGTACGCGATGGCGGCGGGGAACTCGGCGGCCCGGTCGTTGGTCTGGTACCACCTGCGGCCGTGCAGGTAGTCGTCCAGGTCACCGGCCGCGGCGGTGAGGCGGCGCAGGAAGCGCCGGTCGCCGGCGAGTTCGGCGAGGCGGGCGGCGGAGACGGACCCCAGCAGCCGCACCGGGTCGCCGCCGACCCTGCGCCATCCGTCGGGGTCGACGGCCTGGAAGAGCTCGCGCGTCTCGGTGTGCCAGGACCAGCGCAGGTTGCGGGCGAGGTCGCTGAGGGGGCGCAGCGGGGCGGGCAGGACGGGGCGGACGGTGAACCGACGAATGGCCTTCACGGGTCCACCCTCGCAGGGTGGACCCGCATCCCAGCGGACGCACGACGGTCCCCGCGCCACGTGCCGGCGCCTCGCGCGACGGTTTCACCCGTGTGGCCGCGCCTTCGCCTGCGGCGTGCGTTGGCTGTGTGCGGGCCGCGCGTAGTTGCCCGCGCCCGAGACGCCCTCGCCGTTTCCCCAGCGGGCTGCGTTGGTCACCTCGGCCCGGTGGTGGGCTGTTCGCGCAGTTCCCCGCGCCCCTGATTCGCTTTCCCCGCCATCCGTGTGCGGGCTGAGGCAAGGGCTTTTAGGGGCGCGGGGAACTGCGCGACAAGCCACCCACCGGGGCGCGGAGACCAACGCAGCCCGCAGGGGAACGGCGTAGGTGTCCGCAGGGACGCTGGGGTCCCCCACGCCCCCTGGGCGTAGGCGGGGGTGCCCCCCGTGCCCGCAGGGCACAGGGGGCGGAACTGCGCGAGCAACCACAGACGACCTGTACGGACCAGCGCACGCCGCAGGCGGAACGGCGCAGGTGTCCGCGGGGGCCCGGGGTTCAGGGGGTTGGGGCGTACGGGGAGCCCTGGTTTACCGTCGCGGGGTCGAACGCGCCCGCACGCGCGTACTTCGCCGCGATCTCCGCCCGCTCCTCCGCCGGGACCACGTCGTCGATGTCGGTGAAACCGCCCGGCGCCCGCTGGTGCGCGAGGTTGATCACGACCTCGGGCCCGAGCTCCCGGTTGGCCCGTTGCAGCGCGGTCATCGCGGGACGCCGGTCCGCGTCGTACGCGGTGAGCGCGTCCGCCGGGTCCGCGTGCTGCGACAGCGCGTGCGCGAGGGCCAGCGCGTCGATGACGGACTGGGTCGCGCCGTTGGAGCCGATGGGGTACATCGCGTGGGCCGCGTCCCCGATCAGCGTGGTGCGGCCGTACGACCAGCGCGGCAGGGGCTCCCGGTCGACCATGGGGTACTCGTACGCGCCGACGGCGTGCCCCAGCACCTCCTCGACGCTGACGCCGTCGAACTCCCAGCCCCGGTAGTGGTGGCGGAACCGTTCGACGGGGACGGGCCGGTTCCAGTCCCCGCGGTACGCGCCCCGGGGATCCGCGGCCGGCCCGTCCGCGAGCGCCGCAGGCATCGCGAGGGCCCAGTTGACCAGGACGGTGTCCGTCACCGGGTCGACCTCCGTCATCGGGTAGACCACCGCTTTGCGGGCGTCGTCGCCCGCGATGAACATGAACGTGCCGATGCTCGCGGCCGGCACCCGGGAGGTGCCGCGCCAGACGAGGACGCCGTTCCACGGCGGCTCGCCCTCCTCGGGGTGGAGGCAGCCGCGCACGGTGGAGCGGATGCCGTCGGCGCCGATCAGCACGTCGGGTCCGAGGGACGCGCTGCCGCGGCGGGTGCCGTCGCGGTGCTCGATCCGCACCCGGGGGCGACCGCTCTCGGGCTGTTCGACGGCGGTGACCCGGACGCCGCCGACGAGCGCGCCGGGGCCGAGCCGTTCGCGGACGGCGTCGGCGAGGACGGCCTGGAGTTCGCCGCGGGCGATGGAGAGCTGCGGCCAGTGGTAGCCGGCGCCGCGTCCGCGCGGCTCGCGGGAGACCAGGCCGCCGCTGCTGTGGTAGTAGCGCAGTTCGCGGGTGGGCAGACAGCGCCGTTCCAGCTCCGGCAGGAGGCCGAGTCCGTCGAGTTCGCGGACCGCGTTCGGCATGATGTTCAGGCCCGCGCCGACCGGGAGGATCTCCCGGGCGGACTCGACGACGGTGATCCGTTCGTAGCCGACGCGGTGCAGCGCGAGGGCCGCGGTGAGGCCGGCTATGCCACCGCCGGCGATCATGAAGTGGGTCATGGGGTCGGCTCCTGTGGTGCGTCGTCGAACTCCGGACGTCCGTCAGACCCCGGACGTCCGTCCAACCGCGGGCGTCCGTCGGAGACCGGGCGTTCCTCGCCGTCCGGGACCTCCGGGCCGCGCTCCGGCTCCGCGGCACGGCGCACCAGGGTCTCGTTGTCCCGGGTGAGGTCGAGCACCGTGCGCAGCAGCGCGATGGGCGCGCCGCCGCTGCCCATGTCGTACTGGCGCACCTCCTCCGCGTACGCCTTGCGGGCGATGGTGATGTGGCGGGCCCGGAACGCCTTGAGGATGCGCAGCACCCGCGCGAGGGCGTGCGCCGAGCGGGCGAGCTGGGCCGGGATGCGGTCGCCGCCCTCCCAGCTGAAGGCGGCGGACAGCTTGGAGACGGCGGAGGTGGCGCCGCGGTGGGCGTGGTAGTGGTCGCGCCAGGCCGGCAGGCTGTAGCGGACGGAGTCGGCGAGGAAGTCGTCGTACGCCCGGTCGCTGCGGTCGCACTGCCACAGCGTCAGGTCGACCAGCCAGAGCGGCACCTGGGCCGCGGCCGGGCCGAGGAAGTCGACGCCGTCGACGTCGATCTCCTCGAAGTAGGGCCGCATCTCGGTGGCGAAGAAGACCGGGGAGACGTTGGTGACGGTGAAGTCGATGGAGTCGACCATCGACTGCACGTGGTGCGCGGTGCGGTCCAGCGCGATGGCGAAACCGGGGTCGTACGGCTCCAGTCGGGCCAGTGCGGCACAGGAGTCGAGGGAGGCGACGAGCCCGGGGAAGACCATGCGGACCGCCGCCTGCAGGTCGGTCTCCATGCGGTGGCCGGTGTAGGTGCGCTGGCGTACGCCGAGCGGGTTCCAGGTCGTGTAGTGGTGCACGGTGTCGCGCGGCACCATCGAGGTGAGTTTGCCGAGCCGTTGCAGCACGGGCAGGACCTGGGGCACGGCCGCGACCGGCTGCACCCCGTGTCGTTTGAGCGAGCCGAGGAGCATACCGAGGTCGCGCATGGCGGCGAGGGATTCGGGGACGCCGTAGCGCGCCACCCGTTCGGGCTCGGGCACCAGGGTGCGTAGCGCGCGGGTGAGCGCCGGCACGTCGCGTGCCGCGTTCATCTGCGGGACGCGGGCGAGCAGTTCGTCGGCGTCGAGCGGATCGGCGCCGCGTATCTCGGCAATGCGGTAGTACGGCTCGCCGCGCAATGCGAGATCGGGTGCGACAAGGTCGTACAGGGCCATCGGGAGTCCCCCCTCGGACACGTCGATGTACATCGAGAAACCGGATGGAATGACATGCACGGCGCCCCGGGGACGCCGTGACGGAACGTGGACGGGACGCACACCGGACGGCCCCCCGCCGTCCTTCGTGGTGCGCGCCGCACGTCCTTCCGTGCGCCGTTACTCCGGGGCTCCGCCGACGCGGTCCGGGTGGACCGCGGGATCGGTGGCGGGCCCGGCTAAGGGCGCGCGGCCGGGGCTGGTCCGGGCCCCGGATTCGGCTGCGGGAGACGGGCCGGCCGCGGAGCGCACCGCTCCGGACGGCCGGGTACCCGCTGTGGAGCTGCGCAGACGCAGCGCCAGCAGCACGGCAAGCGCGGCGATGCCCGCGCCCACCAGGAGCGCGTTGCGGAAGCCGGACGTCGGTACGGGTGCGTCGGTTCCGGCGGTGCCCGCCGTGGCGACGGCGACCAGGACCGCGAGCCCGAGGACCGAGCCGAACTGCTGGCTGGTGTTGATCAGACCGGACGCCAGTCCCGTCTCCTTGGGCGCGGCGTCCGCGGTGGCCGCCACGTTGGTGGTGACCATGACCAGCGGCAGGGCCACTCCGAGGACCAGGCTGGGTGCGAACACCGTGGAGAAGAACGTTCCGTCAGGTCTGAGCGCCAGCGCCAGCCAGACCAGTCCGGCGCCCAGCAGGGCGAAGCCGACGGTCATGGTGGCGCCGAGCCCGATGCGGCCGATCACCGCGCCCACCTGCGGGGCGACGGCGACGACGACCAGGGACAGCGGCAGCAGCCCCAATCCCCCCACCAGCGGCGACTGCCCGAGCACGCTCTGGAGGTAGAGGCTGACCAGGAAGAACATCGGGAACAGCGCCATCTGTGCCAGCGCTGACAGCACGTTCGCCCGGCGCAGCACGGGCCGCCGCAGCACGGCGGGCGGCACCAGCGGGTGTGCGATCTTGCACTCGACGAGGGCGAACGCGCCGAGCAGGGCGAGTCCCGCGCCCCCGGCGACCAGGGTGCGGGCGCTGGTCCAGCCCGCGTCGCCGGCGCCGACGAGGGCGTACGCGACGAGGCCGAGCCCGGCGGTGGCGGCGAAGGCGCCCACGGGGTCGAAGCCGCGGGCGCCGGTGCGTCCGCCCTCGTCGAGCAGTCGCAGCGCGGCGACGGCGAGCAGGAGGGCGACGGCGACGTTGAGCCAGAAGGTGGCGCGCCAGCCGAGGATGTCGGTGAGCACGCCGCCGAGCACCGTGCCGGCGACGCCGCCGAGTCCGCCCATCGCGGCGAACGCCCCGAGCGCCTGGTGGCGCGCGGGGCCGTGCGGGAAGAGGTTCAGCAGCAGCGCGAAGGCGGCGGCGGCGGCGAAGGCCGCGCCGACGCCCTGCACCGCGCGGGCCGCGATCAGCAGCTCCGTGCTGCCGGCCAGCGCACCGACGACCGAGGCACCCGTGAGCACTCCGAGCCCGGTCAGGTACAGCCGTCGGTGGCCGAGCAGGTCGGCGGTGCGGCCGGCGAGCAGCAGCAGGCCGCCGAAGGTGATCAGGAAGGCGTTCGCCACCCACGACAGCGCCGCCGAGTCCGCGCCGAGGTCCTTGCCGACGGACGGCAGGGCGACGTTGATGATCGCGGTGTCCATGATCAGCAGCAGCTGTGTGGAGGCCAGCAGCGCCAGGGCGGCCCTGGTCCGGCGTCCGGCGCGGGCGGCGCTCTCCGGTGTGGCGCTCTCCGCTGAGGCGTCTCCCTCTGGTGCGGCGCTACCCCGTGCCGCGTCGGCCTCGTGTTGAGCGGCGGCTCGGTGGCGCCCCCCGGCGTCACCGGGCCGCCCGTCCGCGGTGCCCGTGGCCGCTTCGGGCGGTGCCCCGTCGGACGTCCGCCCGACCCGGTCCCCGCCGTGCGGCACCCGGCTGCCGTTGACCCGGCCGGGCGGACGTCCGCCCGGGGCGGTCCCGGCGGGGTCGACGGGGTCGACGGGGTCGCCGTGAGGGGTGTCAGGGGTCACGTGCCGGCCCCGGCGCCCAGGTCGTATCCGTCCAGGCAGGCCCGGGCCAGCCGCTCGCTGTTCTCGGCGCCGCCCGCCCACGTCTGCATCGTCAGGGAGACGTGGGGCGCGCCGTGGTAGAAGCGCTCGTACTGCTCGTGGCGCGCGGCGAACTCCGACCCGAGGGCGTCCCAGGCCAGCTTGAGCAGCTTGACCCGGTCTTTGGCGGGCGTGCCGGGGGCACGCAGATAGCGCTCGACGACCGGGCCCAACTCGGGGTGCAGCAGGTCGTCCCCGGACGCCGGGAGTTGGAAGACCGAGCCGCCGAGCAGCCCCTTCACCTCCTGGACTGCGCGCGGGTAGAGCTCGCCGGCCATGATGCGCTGGGCGTGGGAGATCTCCCGGCCCGGCGCCACTCCGCCGGCGCCGCCGTCAACGGGCTCGTGGTCGGCCTCCGCCGCCAGCACGAACGCCTTGGCCTGGGCGACCATGCCCAGCAGCCGGCCGACGGCCTGGGTGACGGCCGGCAGTTCGTACGTGCCGTTGGAGCGGGTCACCAGGATCGCGAGCCCGGTGAGGAATTCCAGCTTGGTCCAGAACCGGGTGGCGGCCTGGTGGACGAAGTTGAGGTACGCGGGCGTCTGCCACCACATCGCGGCGGTGGCCGCCACGTTGCGGTAGGTCAGCACCCGCTCCCACGGCACGAAGACGTTCTCGCACACCAGCAGCGCGTCGTTCTCGTCGTAGCGGGACGACAGCGGGTTGTCGAAGGTGCTGCGGGCCTGTGCCTCGTAGGAGGTGCGGGAGACGAACTTCAGGCCCGGGGTGTCGGTGGGCACGCTGAAGCAGAGCGCCTGGTCGACGGCGTCCGGCGCGAGCGGTTCGATCGTGCCGACGATGACCTCGTCGGAGAAGACGGCGCCGGAGCCGATCGTCTTCGCCCCGCTGACCACGATGCCGTCGTCCCGCTCCGCCACCGCCTTCACCAGCAGGTCGTCCGGGCCCGTGCCGGAGCGGGGGTTGGTGATGGTGAAGGCGCAGTACAGGTCGTTCTCGGCGAGTCTTCGGTGGTAGGCGAGGACGTTGGCGGCGCCGTCGAAGGAGTCGGTGGTGAACAGCGCGGGCAGCGCGGCGAAGCCGGCGGCGCCGCTCGCCATGTAGTCGGGCGTACGCCCCAGGAAGCCGTAGCTGGCCTCGGCCCACACCTTGTACGCCGCGCGCCGTGCGACCAGGTCCGCCTGCGTCCGGGGGACGACGTACGCGCGGTGGACTCCGTCGCTGGTCAGCACGGAGCTGTGGGCGGAGTCGTGGGCCAGGTCGTAGAGCCCGGCGATGGACGCAGCAGTGTTGCGGAAGGCGGGATGGCTCGGCACGTCCTTGACGCGCTCGCCGTCGAGCCAGACCTCTCGCCCGTCGCGCAGGGCATCGAGGTAGTGCCGGCCAGACCTGATCAACGTTTCTCCTCAAACGGACCGTCCCCCGACAAAACCGAGCCTGGCTCCCGCCGGGGACAGTGAGCAATGAACGACCGTCCAGCGGTGATTAAGAACCGGCCAGGCGCGCAGATGAGGGGCGCCCCGCTCGATACTCGCCCGGCGTCATGCCGAACCACTTCCGGAACGCCAAGTGGAATCCGACCGCGCTTTGGTACCCGACGCGTTGCGGGACCGTGGACTGCGGTGCGGACGTCTCCCCGAGCAGTCTCGCCGCCTCCTGCATCCGGCGGCCGGTCAGGTGCCGGGCGGGCGCCTCGCCGACCAGCTCCCGAAAGGCGGCGGTGAAGGCGGATCGGGACATTCCGACCTCCCTGGCCAGCGATTCGATCGTCCAGGGCTCGGCGAACCGAGTGGCGATGATCACCATGGCCTTGCTGATGCCGGGGTGGCGCAGCACGGGCAGCGCCGAGGGGTTGTCGGCGAGCTCCCGCAGCAGCGGGCGGAGCGCGAGGACCAGCGCCATCTCGAAGGCGCGCAGGGTCACCAGCCGGTCCCCCGGGCCCACCGGCCGGTCCGTGGCGGCCAGCAGCCGCAGCGTGTCGCGCAGCAGCGGTTCCTGGTCGACCTGGGAGCAGTCCATCACCAGCGCCCAGGGCAGCGCCTGGTACAGGCCGGTGGCCGCGTACTCGTCGTAGTGCAGTCCGGCGCACAGCAGCCGGCTGACCGGCCCGTCGCCGTCGATCCTGATCTCCCCGGACGTGCCCGGTTCGCGTTCGGGCAGCATGCTGCCGAGCGCGACGCCGCCGCGCCGCTCGGGGTGGTCGGAGAGCCGGTGCGCGGTGCCGGTCGGGAAGACCGCCAGATCGCCCTCGTGCAGCCGGAACGGGGTGCGTCCGTCCGCGGTGATCCAGCAGGCGCCCTCGGTGATGAAGTGCAGGACGGCACAGCTCTCCTCCGCGTCGCCCTCGATGGCCCACGGAGCGCGGACGTTCCAGCGGCTGTCGAACACGCCCGTGAGGCGCAGGGGCTTCATCAGCTCGCTGAGAAGGTCGTCGCCTTCGGTCGCGGCAGTCTCAACTGAGTCCATTGGACGATCCTTCAACCTCCGACCCGGTTTGTTAATTGATCGGCCGAAGCCGCCGCCGCGAGCCTGGAAAGAGCCGTACCCGGCAGCGACCTCAACCTTATCGAAGGGCTCTTCAGACACATGTCCGATCACATTCCGATGCGCGTGGCGGTCGTGGGGGCGACCGGCTTCCAAGGAGGTGCGACAGCGCGGCTGCTCGTGGAGCGGGGCCACCAGGTCCGTACCCTCAGCCGCAAGGCCGAAGCGGACCGTCCGGAACTGCCCGGGGTCTCGTTCGGCGAGGGCGACCTCGGACGGTACGAGGACGTGCGCCAGCTCTTCGAGGGCGCGACCCACGCGGCGGTCGTGATGCCCCTGGTGTACCAGGCGGAGACGGTCATGCGGTACGCGCAGCACATCGCGAAGGCGGCGCGGGAGTCCGGGGTGCTGCGGCTGGTCTACAACGCCAACACGCGCGTGCCGGACCGGACCACGAACGTGGTCGCCTTCGAGACGCGTCGACTGGCCGAAACCGTGCTCCGCGAGGGGCTGGCGCAGAGCGGCGTGGAACTGGTCGTGGTCCGTCCGCCCGTGTACCTCGACAATTTGTTCAGTCCGTGGAACGGGCCGGCGCTGCTGTCCGAGGGCGTGCTGGCGTATCCGCTGCCCGAGGCCGCGCCGACGGCGTGGATCTCGCACCGCGACCTCGCGGAGGCGGTGTTCGCGGCGCTGACGGTGGACGGCATCGCGGGCCGCACCTTCGACATCGGCGGCGCGGTGTCGCTGACGGGCGGCGAGTTGGCGGCGGCGTTCTCCCGCGGCCTGGGCCGCGAGGTGCGGTACGTGCCGCTGGCGCCGGAGGTCTTCGAGCAGGGGCTGTCGCAGATCCTCGGGCCGGAGGCGGCGGCCGGGGTGTCCGGGCTGTACCACTACATGGCCTCGGGCCTGGAGCCGAACTTGATGGCCGGCGACGGCGGCGCTTCGTCGACGGCCCTGTCCGTGAAGCCCGCGGCCGTCGAGGAGTGGGTGGACCGCCAGCCGTGGCACATGTGGATCGAGGAGATGGCATGACCGACGCGTTCGACCGGACCGGCGCGGCCCGTACGACCGGCGCGCCCGGCGCGACCCGTACGGCCGGCGCGCTCGCCATCGGCCCCAAGGAGCCGAGCTGGGAATTGACGCAGGCTTAATCAGACACACCTGCCCGAGGGCCCCGACGCATCGTGCGTCGGGGCCCTCGGGCGTGTGCGCCCGTCCCGGCCGGTTCCTTGCGCCCACCGAGTGAACGCGGACGGGGGCACCCGAGGACCCGGCCCGTGAGCCTCCTACCGGAACGTTACAAATATCAGGAGACTTCAACAAAACCGGCACATCACTACATTTCCGACACCTCCTCAGCCGGTCACCCGTCCCCGCCCGCACAGCCCGCACAGGTGAGCTCATGATCGGTCGCATCCCCGTCCTGGACGTCAGTCCCCTGGTCGACTGCGGGAGGAGGCCCGCCAAAGCCGTCGTCGGCGAAACCTTCCGGATCGGCGCCACGGTCTTCCGCGAAGGCCACGGCGCCGTCGGAGCCAACGTCGTACTGCGCGGCCCCGGCGGTCGCCCGGGCCCCTGGACCCCGATGCGCGAACTCGCCCCCGGCTCGGACCGCTGGGGCGCGGACGTCACCCCGGACGTCGAGGGCCGCTGGAGCTACGCGGTGGAGTCGTGGAGCGACCCGCTCGCCGACTGGCTGCACGAGGCCGAGGTGAAGGTGCCCGCGGGCATCGACACCGCGCTCGTGCTGGAAGAGGGCGCGCGGCTGTACGAACGCGCCGCCGGCGGCGTGCCGAAGCGGGACGGCCGCGAGGCGGTGCTCGCCGTCGTCGACGCGCTGCGCGACGACACCGAGGAGCCCGAGACCCGGCTCGCCGCCGCGCTCGCTTCGGACGCCCGCCGGGCGCTCGCCCGCCACCCGCTGCGCGAACTGGTCACCATCTCCCGCCCCCTGCCGCTCCTGGTGGAGCGCCGCCGGGCGCTCTTCGGCTCCTGGTACGAGTTCTTCCCGCGCTCCGAGGGCGCTGTGGTCACCCCCGGCCGCCCCCCGGTCTCCGGCACCTTCCGCACCGCCGCCGAGCGGCTGCCGGCGATCGCCGCGATGGGCTTCGACGTCGTCTACCTGCCGCCGGTGCACCCCATCGGCACCAGCCACCGCAAGGGCCCGGACAACTCCCTGACCGCCGGCCCCCACGACGTCGGCGTGCCGTGGGCGATCGGCTCGCCCGACGGCGGCCACGACGCGCTCCACCCCGACCTCGGCACCCCCGCGGACTTCGCGCACTTCGTGCAGACCGCGCGCGCCCTGCGCCTGGAGGTCGCCCTCGACTTCGCGCTCCAGTGCTCCCCGGACCACCCCTGGGTCGCCGAGCACCCCGAGTGGTTCGCCCACCGGGCCGACGGCAGCATCGCGTACGCGGAGAACCCGCCGAAGAAGTACCAGGACATCTACCCGATCGCCTTCGACGCGGACCTGCGCGGCCTGGTCGAGGAGACGCTGCGGGTGCTGCGGCTGTGGATGGGTCGCGGGGTGCGGATCTTCCGGGTCGACAACCCGCACACCAAACCCGTCGTCTTCTGGGAGCAGGTCATCGCGGAGGTCAACCGCACCGACCCCGACGTGATCTTCCTCGCGGAGGCGTTCACCCGCCCCGCGATGGTGCGCACGCTGGCCGCGGTCGGCTTCCAGCAGTCGTACACGTACTTCACCTGGCGCACCACCAAGCAGGAGCTGACGGAGTACCTGACCGAGCTGTCCGAGGAGACCTCCGCCTACCTGCGCCCCAACTTCTTCGTGAACACCCCCGACATCCTGCACGCCTACCTCCAGCGCGGCGGACGTCCGGCCTTCGAGGTGCGGGCGGTGCTGGCCGCCACCCTCTCCCCCTCCTGGGGCGTGTACGCCGGCTTCGAACTGTGCGAGAACACCGCGCTGCGGGAGGGCAGCGAGGAGTACCGGCGCTCCGAGAAGTACGAGCTGCGGCCCCGCGACTGGGCGGCGGCGGAGCGCTCGGGGCGCACCATCACCCCCCTGATCACGGCCCTCAACCGGATCAGGAGGCGCCACCCCGCGCTCCAACAGCTGCGGAACCTGCACTTCCACGCGACCGACAACCCCTCGGTGATCGCGTACTCCAAGCGGGCGGGCCAGGACACCGTGCTCGTCGTCGCCAACCTCGACCCCCACCACACCCAGGAGGCCACGGTCTCGTTGGACATGCCGCGACTCGGGCTCGCATGGCACGAGACCGCCCCGGTGCGCGATCTGCTCACCGGTGAGACCTATCACTGGGGCAGAGCCGCCTATGTGCGCCTTGAGCCGGGCAGCACGCCCGCGCACGTCGTGGCTCTGCGACCGTCCCCGCCGATCGGAGGGTCACCCACATCATGATCGTCAATGAACCCGTCCACGACCTGTTCGAGGACACCCCCGAGAAGGACCGCGACCCCGACTGGTTCAAGCGGGCCGTTTTCTACGAAGTCCTGGTGCGCTCCTTCCAGGACAGCAACGGCGACGGCGTCGGCGACCTCAAGGGCCTCACCGCCAAGCTCGACTACCTGCAGTGGCTGGGCGTCGACTGCCTCTGGCTGCCGCCGTTCTTCAAGTCGCCGCTGCGGGACGGCGGCTACGACGTCTCCGACTACACCTCCGTCCTGCCGGAGTTCGGCGACCTGGCCGACTTCGTCGAGTTCGTGGACGCCGCCCACCAGCGCGGCATGCGCGTCATCATCGACTTCGTGGTGAACCACACCAGCGACCAGCACGAGTGGTTCCAGCAGTCCCGCACCGACCCGAACGGGCCGTACGGCGACTACTACGTCTGGGCCGACGACGACAAGCAGTACCCGGAGGCCCGGATCATCTTCGTCGACACCGAGTCGTCGAACTGGACCTTCGACCCGGTCCGCAAGCAGTACTACTGGCACCGCTTCTTCTCCCACCAGCCGGACCTCAACTACGAGAACCCGGCGGTGCAGGAGGAGATCGTCTCAGCCCTGCGGTTCTGGCTGGACCTGGGCATCGACGGCTTCCGGCTGGACGCGGTGCCGTACCTGTACCAGGAGGAGGGCACCAACTGCGAGAACCTGCCGCGCACCCACGAGTTCCTCAAGCGGGTGCGCAAGGAGATCGACGCCCACTACCCCGACACCGTGCTGCTGGCCGAGGCCAACCAGTGGCCGGAGGACGTCGTCGACTACTTCGGCGACTACGCGGCGGGCGGCGACGAGTGCCACATGGCCTTCCACTTCCCGGTGATGCCGCGGATCTTCATGGCGGTGCGCCGGGAGTCGCGCTACCCGGTCTCGGAAGTCCTCGCCAAGACCCCGGCGATCCCGAAGAACTGCCAGTGGGGCATCTTCCTGCGCAACCACGACGAGCTGACCCTCGAAATGGTCACGGACGAAGAGCGCGACTACATGTACGCGGAGTACGCCAAGGACCCGCGGATGCGGGCCAACATCGGCATCCGCCGCCGCCTCGCGTCGCTGCTGGACAACGACCGCAACCAGATCGAGCTGTTCACCGCCCTGCTGCTGTCGCTGCCCGGCTCGCCGATCCTCTACTACGGCGACGAGATCGGCATGGGCGACAACATCTGGCTCGGCGACCGGGACGCGGTGCGCACCCCGATGCAGTGGACGCCGGACCGGAACGCCGGCTTCTCCTCCTGCGACCCGGGGCGGCTGTACCTGCCGACCATCATGGACCCGGTCTACGGCTACCAGGTCACCAACGTCGAGGCGGCCATGAGCAGTCCGTCGTCGCTGCTGCACTGGACCCGGCGGATGATCGAGATCCGCAAGCAGAACCCGGCCTTCGGCCTCGGCGCCTACACCGAGCTGCCCTCCTCCAACCCCGCGGTGCTCGCCTTCACCCGGGAGTACCAGGACGACCTGGTGCTGTGCGTCAACAACTTCTCCCGCTTCGCCCAGCCCACCGAGCTGGACCTGCGGGAGTTCGCCGGTCGGCGGCCCGTCGAGCTCATCGGCCAGGTCCGCTTCCCGGCGATCGGCCAGTGGCCGTACCTGCTCACCCTCGCGGGACACGGCTTCTACTGGTTCCGGCTGCGCCAGGACCGGGCCGCCGGCTGATCCGCACGACGCCCGGCCGGGCGGTCTCGACCACGGCCGGGCGTCCGCACCCGCACGCCCCACCCCCGCACCGGGCACTCTGAGCGCCCGCCCCGCGCGCCGCCGGACAGTGGACGCCATGATCCGCGACACTCTCCGCATATGTGACAAAAGGGTATATTTCGGGGAAAGGACGCGATGCCATGTCGGAGACTGCTGCCACCCGCACTCCCGTAGGCCGACTCCCGCTGGTACCGCTGCTCCCCTCGCTCGCCCCGCTGCTGCGGTCCTGGCTGCCCCGCCAACGCTGGTTCGCCGGCAAGGGCCGGTCGATCACCGGCTTCTCGCTGGTGTCGGCGACCGAGCTGCTGCCGGTGACCGGCGCGGACGCGGGACCGGGGCTGCTGCACCTGCTGGTGACGGTGCACCAGGGGGCGTCCTCGACCCCGGACGACTGCTACCAGCTCCTGCTGGGCGTACGGGACGTTCTGCCGCCGCACCTCGCCCCCGCGCTGATCGGCCGCCCCGCCGCCGGCCCGCTCGCCGACCGCACGGTGTACGAAGGGCTCCTTGACGCGCGCCTTGCGGAGCTGGTCCTGGAGCGGCTGCGCACCCCCGGCACCCTCGGACCGCTGCGCTTCGAGCAGTTCGAGGACGCCCCCGCCGTACCGGGCGGGCTGGCCGCGCGCCCGCTCGACGCCGAGCAGTCCAACTCGTCGCTGGTGTACGGCGACGAGTACGTCCTCAAGGTGCTGCGGCGCGTCCAACCGGGCCCCCACCCCGACCTGGAGCTGCCGTTGGCGCTGGCCCGCGCCGGCTGCCCGCGGGTGCCGGTACCGGTCGCCTGGTACGAGACGGCCGCGCCCCGCCCGTACGCGCTCGGAGTGCTCCAGCCGTATCTGCGCGGCTCCAAGGACGGCTGGCAGCTCGCCCTGGAGGCGCTGGCCACCGGCCGTCCCTTCACCGCGGAGGCCAGGGCCCTGGGCCGGGTCACCGCCGAGGTGCACACCGCGCTGGCGGCCGAGTTGCCGACGCTCGCCCTCGACCGCGCCCGGGCCGGACGGCTGGCCGATGCGATGGCCCGCCGGCTGGACGAGGCCGTGCGGGCGGTGCCCGGACTGCTGCCGTACGCGCCCCGGCTGCGCACCGCCTTCGACGCGCTGGCGGACCTCGGGGACGCCGGGCGCCGCTGGCGCGTCCAGCGCGTCCACGGCGACCTCCACCTCGGCCAGGCGCTGTACGCGGACCGGGACTGGTCGGTGATCGACTTCGAGGGCGAGCCGGCGCGCCCGCTGGCCGAGCGCCGCCGCCCCCAACCGCCGGTGCGGGACGTCGCCGGGATACTGCGCTCCTTCGACTACGCGGCCCGCACGCACCGCCCGTGGAACCCGGCGTGGGCGGAGCGCTGCCGGGTGGCGTACTGCGAGGGCTACGCCGAGGCCGCGGGCGTCGACCCGCGGGCCGAGCCCGAGTTGCTGCGCGCGTACGAGACCGACAAGGCGGTGTACGAGGTGGTGTACGAGGCCCGGCACCGCCCCGACTGGCTCCCGGTGCCGATGGCGGCGATCGACCGGCTGGCCGCCTTCGCCTGAAGCCCCGCCCCGCACCCCTCTTCCCCCGTTGTGTTCCAAGGAGGCCCGTACCCGTGACCCCCGCACGCCCCCCGTACCACGACACCCCCGACACCGAGGCGGCGAGCGCCCCGGCGCCCACGTCCGTGCCCAGGCCGACGGTCCAGCAGGCCGCCGCCGCGCGGCCGGCCCGCTCGGGCGCGGCGAAGCCGGCGCGCCCGGCGCCGCCGGTACGGAAGGCGCCCGCCCGCGCGGCGCGGCAACAGGCCGCCCCCCGGCCGGGCGTGCCCGCGGCGCCGCCCCTCGCGCCCGAGGAGCGCGCCCGGCTGCTCGGCGGCGGGCACCACGACCCGCACGCCGTGCTCGGGGCGCACGTCGGGCCCGACGGCGTCGAGGTGCGCGTACTGCGCCCGTACGCGCGCGGGGTCGCCCTGCTCGCCCCCGACGGGTCACGGGTGCCGCTGCACGACGACGGCGACGGGCTGTTCGGCACGCTGCTGCCGGGCCGCACGGTGCCCGATCACCGGCTGCTGATCACGTACGACACCCCGGACGGGCGGGGCGTCCACGAGGTCGAGACGCACGACCCGTACCGGCTGCTGCCCTCTCTCGGCGAGCTCGACCTGCACCTGATCGGCGAGGGGCGGCACGAGGAGCTGTGGCGGGCGCTGGGCGCGCATCCGCTGGTCCACCAGGGCGTGGCCGGCACCCGGTTCACGCTGTGGGCGCCCAACGCACGGGGCGTGCGGATCGCCGGCGACTTCAACTACTGGGACGGCGGCGGCTACCCGATGCGGTCGCTGGGCTCGTCGGGGGTGTGGGAGCTGTTCGTCCCCGGCATCGGCGAGGGCGCGCTGTACAAGTTCGAGATCATGCGCCCGGACGGCACGCACACCCTGCGCGCCGACCCGATGGCCCGGCACACCGAGGTGCCGCCCGCGAACGCCTCGGTGGTGACGGCCTCGCACCACGTCTGGCAGGACGCCGAGTGGCTGGCCCGCAGATCCGAGCGTCCGGTGCACGAGGGCCCGATGTCGGTGTACGAGGTCCACCTGGCGTCCTGGCGGCCCGGGCTGACCTACCGCCAGCTCGCCCAGCAGCTCCCCTCCTACGTCAAGGACCTGGGCTTCACGCACGTGGAGCTGATGCCGCTGGCGGAGCACCCCTTCGGCGGCTCGTGGGGCTACCAGGTCACCGGCTTCTACGCGCCGACCTCCCGCATGGGCTCCCCCGACGACTTCCGCCGGCTGATCGACGCGCTGCACGGGGCCGGGATCGGCGTGATCATGGACTGGGTGCCGGCGCACTTCCCGCGCGACGAGTGGGCGCTGGCCGACTTCGACGGGCGCCCGCTGTACGAGCACGCCGACCCGGCGCGGGCCGCGCACCCGGACTGGGGCACGCTGGAGTTCGACTACGGCCGCAAGGAGGTCCGCAACTTCCTCGTCGCGAACGCGGTGTACTGGTGCGAGGAGTTCCACATCGACGGGCTGCGGGTGGACGCGGTCGCCTCGATGCTCTACCTCGACTACTCCCGCGAGGAGGGCGAGTGGACGCCGAACGCGCACGGCGGCCGGGAGGACCTGGACGCGGTCGCCTTCCTCAAGGAGATGAACGCCACCGTCTACCGGCGCTGTCCGGGGGTGGTCACCATCGCGGAGGAGTCCACCGCCTGGGACGGGGTGACCCGCCCCACCGACGGCGGCGGCCTCGGCTTCGGCCTGAAGTGGAACATGGGCTGGATGCACGACTCGCTGGAGTACATGGTCCGCGAGCCGGTGCACCGCAAGTTCCACCACAACGAGATGACCTTCGCGATGGTGTACGCGTACAGCGAGAACTACGTCCTGCCGATCTCGCACGACGAGGTCGTGCACGGCAAGCGGTCGCTGGTCGGCAAGATGCCGGGCGACTGGTGGCAGCAGCGCGCCAACCACCGCGCCTACCTGGGCTTCATGTGGTCCCACCCGGGCAAGCAACTGCTCTTCATGGGCCAGGAGTTCGCCCAGGGCGCGGAGTGGTCGGAGTCGCACGGCCCCGACTGGTGGCTGCTCGACCCCTCGTACGCGGCCGAGCCCGACCACCGCGGGGTGCGGCACCTGGTGCGCGACCTGAACGCGGTGTACGGGGCCACGCCCGCGCTGTGGGAGCGGGACTCGGCGCCCGAGGGCTTCGCGTGGATCGACGCGGACGCGGCGGAGGACAACGTCTTCGCGTACGTCCGCTTCGACGCGGCCCGCAATCCGCTCGTCGCGGTCAGCAACTTCTCACCGGTGGTGCGGGAGGGGTACCGGCTGGGGGTGCCGGAGTGGATCCCGGCGTGGGAGGAGTGCGTGAACACGGACGAGTCGCGGTACGGGGGTGCCGGCATCCGCAACGGGTCGGGCGAGCGCTGGACGGTGCTCCCGGAGCCGACGCCGTCCCACGGCCGCGGCTCCAGTGTGCTGCTGACGTTGCCGCCCCTCGCCACGCTCTGGCTCCGCCCGTCGTAGCCCCCTCCTCACGCGGGCTGCCCCACCGAGCGCCGAGCCTGGCCCCTGCGAGGCCGTTGCCAAACGGGCGCGGTCCCGCCGTAGCGAGTGCGCACCAATGGCGTCTGCGGCCCGTCTGTGGCTTGTCGCGCAGTTCCGCCCCCTCGGGCCCCAGAGGGCCTGGGGGGACCCCCAGCGCCCCTGTTTCGCTCCCCCCGTCATGTATCTGCGGGGCAGGGGCAAGGAGTTTAGGGGCGCGGGGAACTGCGCGAACAGCCCACCACCGGGCCGCGGAGACCAACGCTTCCGTCGCCGCAACGGCGGAGTCGTCAGGGGGTCAGGCCCGGGGGGAGCGGGGACACGTGCAGCAGGCCCAGTCGCTGGGTTGCTCGGGTCATCGACACGTACAGGTCGCTGTCGTCGAAGCGGGACGGCTCGACGAGGACCACCGCGTCGAACTCCAGGCCCTTCGCCGCGCGGGGCTCCAGCAGCACCACCCGCCGGGTGAGGTCGACCGCGCCGCCCGCGAGCGCCGGGTCCGCCCCGGCGAGCAGCGGGTGCAGGTCGGCCGGGGCGATCACCGCGAGCCGGCCCTCGTCCGGGGTCTCGCGGCGCACCGCCGCCGCCACCGCCGCGGCGAGGCCGTCCGCGGCGACCCGCTCGCGCCACGGCTCGACGCCCGTCGACCGCACCGAGCGCGGCGGCTCGAAGTCGGGGTGCGTGGCCCTGCGCGCCGCCGCGGCGAGCGCCATGACCTCCGCGGGGGTGCGGTAGTTGACGCCGAGCCGGGCGAGGGTCCAGCGGTCGCCCACGTACGGCCCGAGGATCTGCTGCCAGGTGCCGGCGCCGGAGCGCTCCGCGGTCTGGGCGAGATCGCCGACCAGGGTCATCGAACGCGTCGGGCAGCGCCGCATCAGCAGCCGCCAGGCCATCGGCGACAGCTCCTGCGCCTCGTCCACGATGATGTGCCCGAAGGCCCAGGTGCGGTCCGCCGCGGCGCGCTCCGCGGCGCTGCGGTGGTCGGCCTCCTCGTGCCGCTCGGCCATCCGTTCCGCGTCGATGACGTCGTGCGCGGCCAGGACTTCGGACTCCTCGTCCTCGAACTCGTACGTCTCCGAGCCCGCCGACAGGTCCAGCACGCCCTGTGCGTAGGCGATCCGCTGCTGCCGCGCGGCCTCCTGAGCGGCGCGTTCGGCGCTGTCGTCGACGCCGATCAGCTCCGCGGCCTCGTCGAGGAGCGGCACGTCGGCCGGGGTCCAGGGGCCGCCCTCGCGCCGCAGCAGCAGCGCGTCGTCGTCGGTCAGGTAGCCCTCGGGGTCGGCGAGGAAGTCCGTGACGACCTGCTCGGGGGTGAGCACCGGCCACAGTTCGTCGATGGCGGCGTGGACCTCCGCGCTGGTGGCGACCTCCTTGCCGATCTGGGCGGCGTCGTCGGGGCCGAGGAGGTTCGGCCCGCCGTACGGGTCGGCGCCGAGCCGGTCGACGAGCTCCGCGGTGAGCGCGTCGATGATCCGGAACGCGAAGTGCGGCCGGGCCAGGTTGTGCGGCAGCCCGGTGGCCCGGGCGCGGTCCCGCGCTTCGTACGCCATCTCGCGGTGCAGGCGCAGCGTGCCGTACTGCTCGTGGTCGACGAGCAGGGCGGGCTCCGGGATGGTGCCCTGCGACTCGTGGTCCGCGCCGGGCGCGCCCGGGATGGTCTCGGGCAGCCGCTGGCGGTCGCGCACCACCCGCTCCAGCACCGCGGCCATCTCGACGCGCCCCTTGACCTCGGCGGCGGCCGGCGGCTCGACGCCGGTGGCGTGCACGCCGGGGAAGAGTTCGCCCATGGTGGACAGCAGGACGCCGGTCTCGCCGAGGGACGGCAGCACCTCGCCGATGTAGCCGAGGAAGGCCGGGTTGGGGCCGACGATCAGCACGGCCCGGCGGGCGAGTTGCTCGCGCTCGGCGTACAGGAGGTACGCGGCGCGGTGCAGCGCGACCGCGGTCTTCCCGGTGCCGGGGCCGCCCTCGACGACGAGCACGCCCTGGCGCGGGGCGCGGATGATGCGGTCCTGTTCGGCCTGGATGGTCTGCACGATGTCCGCCATGCGACCGGTGCGGGCGGCGGAGACCGCGGCGAGCAGCACGGAGTCGGCGTCGTGGTCCTCGTAGCCGGTGCGGCCGGTCTCCCTCAGGTCCAGGACCTCGTCGTGCAGCGCGGTGACGGTGCGCTCGTGGGTGCTGATGTGCCGGCGGCGGCGCAGCCCCATGGGCTCGTACCCGGTCGCGAGGTAGAAGGGGCGGGCGACGGGGGCGCGCCAGTCGACGAGCAGGGGGGTGAGGTCGGGGCCGGCCGTACGGATGCCGATGCGGCCGATGTGGCGGACCGTGCCGTCCTTGAAGTCGAGCCGGCCGAAGCAGAGTCCGGACTCCACGGCGTTCAACGCGGCGAGGTGGGCGGAGCGCTCGAAGGTGCGCACGTCGCGTTCGACGCGCGCCTGCCGGCCGGTGCCGAGTTGGGCCAGGGAAGCCCGTACGGTGTCCTCGGCCTCGCGGCGGAGCTCTTCGAGGCGGGTGTAGACGGTGGAAAGGAATTGCTGCTCCTGCGCCAATTCCGCACTGTCCGCTGCGTGCCGGTCTTTCTCGCATTCCCCGTTTGACAATTCAGCTCCTGACGCGATATGGTGTCACCTGTTCGCAACATTTCCGCTTCTCTCCATCGAGTCGATCGAGATGACGGCGGAAGAACAGGCAAACAACCAATATACGCAGAGCAAAGCAGTCACGAAAACCCTCGGCCGAATCGGCGGGGGATTTTTTGTTACAAAGGGTGCCGTGTCCTCTGAATCCGACGGCGAACGCCCCGTCCGCGAACGCGCACCGCTCCACGAGCTGAACCTCTGGCGACGGGACCTCGGCCGTGCGCCGGACTCCGTCTGGGACCGCACCGACCTCCAGGTGCTGATCCTCGCCGACAACGGTCTGACCGAACTGTCCCCGCGCATCGGCGAGCTGCGGCGGCTGCGCACCCTGGACCTGGGCCACAACGCGCTCGTCTCGCTCCCGGTGGAGATCGGCGCGCTGCGCTCGCTCAGCCGCTTCCTCTACCTCCACGACAACCGGCTGTCCGAGCTGCCGGCGTCGCTGGGCCGGCTAACCGAGCTGCGCTACCTCAACGTCGGCGAGAACCCGCTCACCGCGCTCCCCGAGGAGATCGGGGCGATGGCGGCGCTGGTCGAACTGCGGGCGCAGCACTGCTCCCTCACGGAGCTTCCGTCCGGGCTCGGGCGTCTGACGGCGCTGCGCGAGCTGTGGTTGCGCGGCAACGCGCTGACGGGGCTGCCGGACTCGGCGGCGCGGCTGCGGGAGTTGCGCCAGCTGGAGCTGCGGGAGAACGCACTGGTCGAGCTCCCCCCGGCGCTGGCGTCCCTCCCGCTGCTGCGCTCGCTCGACCTGCGGGCGAACCGGCTGCGCGCCCTGCCCTCCTGGGTGGCCCGCATGCCCGCACTGGAGAAGTTGGACCTGCGGTGGAACGACCGTTGGGAGGGCGGGGCGCCGGATCCGGGAATCGTCGCGGAGTTGGAGCGGCGGGGGTGCGTGGTGCTGCTCAGCTAGGGCGTGGGGCGCGGCTTGCGGGCGGGTCAGTCGAGGACGTCGGCCAGTTCCCGTAGCAAACGGGCCTTGGGCTTGGCCCCCACGGTCGACAGCACCGGCTCGCCGTCGCGGAAGACCATCAGGGTCGGCGTGGCGAGCACGGTGTAGCGATGGGTCGTCTGCTGGTTGGCGTCCACGTCGATCTGCACCACCTTGAGCCGCCCCGTCTGCTCGCGGGCGATGTCCGCGAGGACGGGCTTCAGCATCCGGCACGGCCCGCACCAGACCGCGGTGAACTGCACCAGCACCGGAATCGGGGACTGAAGCACCTGCGTCGTGAAGTCGGCGTCCGTCACGTCCGGCACGCCCGTCGTCCGCGTCACAGCGCCCCCTCGTCGAAGCCCCAGGCGCAGCGGGGCGTCGGGCAGTCGAGCGTTTCCGCTTCGGCCAGTGCCAGTTGGGAGCCCACCCGCTCCCGCACCGACCGGAGCCGTTCGATCAGCCCGTCCAGTTCGCTGATCTTGGCCCGGTAGACGGCGAGGGAGGCGGGGCAGGAGTCGCCGGCGGGGTGGCCCGCCCGCAGGCACTCCACGAAGGGCCGGGTCTCCTCCAGTTCGAACCCGAAGTCCCGGAGCGTCTTGATCTCCTGGAGGAGGCGCAGATCGCTCTCGTCGTAGGCGCGGTAGCCGTTGTGCGCGCGCCGCGCGGGCAGCAGTCCGCGCTTCTCGTAGTAGCGGAGCGTGCGGGTGGTGGTCCCGGCGCGCTCGGCCAGTTCGCCGATTCTCATGTGGGCGAACCTAGACTTTGACGCCGACGTCAAGGCAAGGGGGCGAGGCGGCGAGGGGCGCTCAGCGTCGCGGGGCGAGCAGTGCCTCGTACGTCGCCGCCCAGATGTGGTCCCCGTGCCCGAGTTCCTTGGCCCGGTCCGTCATCCGCTTGACTGCGTCGATCTGTGCGGGGTCCAGCTTGTGGCTGTGCGTCAGGTGGGCGACGTGATCGACGGCCGCGGCCATCATCCCGAGGCCGCCGCCCCCGGCCCCGTAGGTGCGGCTGTCGACCGCGGCGGCGTTCGCCGGCAGCATGGGCGGCAGGATCGCGGCGATGGTGTCCATGTACGGGGCGACGTCGGCCGCGTCCACGCCCTCCTCCTTGGCCAGCGCGTAGGCGTTGATCATGCCGCTGATGGACGCGTAGAAGAAGTTCAGCAGCGCGAGGTCGAAGGCGGCGGCCCGGCCGTGGTCAGCGCCGACGTGCTCGGTCCGGCCGCCGAGAGCCCGCAGGGTGTCCTCGTGGCGCTCGAACACCTCGCGCGGGCCGGCGTGGAACAGCAGCCCGTGTTCCGTGCCGACGATGTCGACGGGCACCATCACGGCGCCGTCCAGGTACGCGATGCCGTGCCGCTCGGCCCAGGCGGCCGTGCGTCGGGAGCGCTCGGGCACGTCGGAGGTGACGTTGACGAGGGTGCGGCCGGCAAGGGCGTCGGCCAGCGGTTCGAGGACCGCGTCGGACGCGTCGTAGTCGAGGAGGCACACCACGGTCAGCCCGCCGGCCCGTACCGCCTCCTCGGCGCTGGCGGCGACGACGGCGCCCCGCTCGACGAGGTCGCCCTCCTTGCCGGGGGTGCGGTTCCACACGGTGGTGGGGTGTCCGGCGGCGAGGAACGCGCCGGCGAGCGCGCGGCCCATGCCGCCGAGGCCGATGACGGTGACGGCTTCCTGCCGTGCGGTGCTGTGGTTCCCTTCGGTGCTCATGGTCGCCATCGTTGGCGCGGTCTTCGGCCCGGACAAGTACTGACTTGGAAGTGCGCAACGCACCCCGGGGTAATCATCGAGGTCAGCCGTCCGCGGCGGGCGGGGAGGCGGTCAGGGGCGGTCGTCAGCACGGCTGTCAGAACGGCTGTCAGAACGGCTGTCAGGGGTGGTTGTCAGACCCGGGTGGCAGAGTTCCGCCCCATGGATCTCACGGAGTTCTGGCACGTCGTCGAAACCGCCCGGTCGACCGCCGCGGCGGCGGGCGAGCCCTTCGACGCCGCCCTGGTCGACACCCTCGCCGCCCGGCCCGCTTCGGACGTCCTCGACTTCGAGGACCGCTTCGAGGAGATGACTGCGGCGGTCTACCGGTGGGACGTGTGGGCCGCGGCCTACCTCATCGGCGGCGGCTGCTCCGACGACAGCTTCATGGACTTCCGGGCCGGCCTGGTCGCGCTCGGCCGCGAGTGGTACGAGAAGGCGGCGGCCGGCCCCGACGCGCTCGCCGAACACCCCGTCGTCGCAGGGGAAGCCACCGTGGGCGGCGTCGACTACATCTTCTTCGAGGGCGTGAACTACGCGCCGCGCGCCGCGTACGAGCGCGTCACCGGCGGGGAGGACTTCTACGAGGCGTGCACCCGCCGCCGGGCCGCCGGCGGCGAGCAGCGGCCGGCGCCCGTCGACATGGGCGAGGAGTTCGACTTCGACGACGAGGCGGAGATGCACCGCCGCTTCCCGCGCCTCTCGGCGCTGTTCCTCGACGACGACGAAGCCTGAGCGGCCGGCGTTCCGGCCCGGTGTCGAACGCGCCCGCGCCCACCCTCCGCCATGGGGGAAGCCGGAGAGTGGGCGCGGGTGGGAAGCGGCGCGGGAGGGGAAGGGGTGGGGCTCCCGGGCCGACGGGGTCAGACCTTCGCGGGGACGCCCTTCTCCTCGCGCGGCTCCGGGACGTCCGAGGCGGCCGAGGCGTCGTCGTCCGCGGGCGGGGCGCCGTGCCCGTCGTCGAGGAGGGTCTTCTCGTCGAACGGGATGCGGCCGGCGAGCACCGCCTCCACCCGCTCCTTGTCGATCTCCTTCGTCCAGGTGCCGACGAGCACGGTCGCGACCGCGTTGCCCGCGAAGTTCGTCAACGCCCGCGCCTCGCTCATGAAGCGGTCGATGCCGACGATCAGGCCGACGCCGTCGACCAGTTCGGGGCGGTGCGACTGGAGGCCGCCGGCGAGGGTCGCCAGGCCCGCGCCGGTGACGCCGGCGGCACCCTTGGACGCGATGAACATGAAGACCAGGAGCGAGATCTGCTCCGAGACGCTCAGCGGGTCGCCCATCGCGTTGGCGATGAACAGCGAGGCCATCGTCAGGTAGATCATCGTGCCGTCGAGGTTGAAGGAGTAGCCGGTGGGCACGGTGATGCCGACCACGGGCTTGCTGACGCCCATGTGCTCCATCTTCGCAATCAGCCGCGGCAGCGCCGACTCGGACGACGAGGTGGAGACGATCAGCAGGAACTCCCGGCCCAGGTACTTCATCAGCGACCACAGGTTGACCCCGGCGATCAGCTTCAGCAGGGCGCCGAGGACCACGAAGACGAAGAGTCCACAGGTGATGTAGAAGCCGATCATGATCACGGCCAGCGACTTCAGGGCGTCCACGCCGGTCTCGCCGACCACGGCCGCGATCGCGCCGAACGCGCCGACCGGAGCCGCCCACATGATCATCGCCAGGATGCGGAAGACCAGCCGCTGGATGTGCCCGATGCCGCGCAGCACCGGCTCGCCCGACTTGCCCATGGCCTGGAGGGCGAAGCCGGCCAGCAGCGCGACCAGCAGGGTCTGCAGGACCTTGCCCTCGGTGAAGGCGGAGACCAGCGTCGTCGGGATGATCCCCAGCAGGAAGTCGGCGGTCGACTCGCCGCCGCCCTCGGCCGCCTTGCCGCCGGCCTCCTTCGCCTCCTCGGTGATCTGGAGGCCGTTGCCCGGGTCCAGCACGTTGCCGACGAGCAGACCGATCGCCAGCGCGGCGATCGACATGACGACGAAGTAGCCCAGCGCGAGCCCGCCGACCGCGCCGACCTTGGCCGCCTTGCGGACCGACCCGATGCCCAGCACGATCGTGCAGAAGATCACCGGCGAGATCATCATCTTGATCAGGTTGACGAAGCCCGTGCCGATCGGCTTCAGCTCGACGGCGACTCCCGGGGCCGCGAAACCGACGGTGATGCCGAGCACCACGGCGACGATCACAGCGATGTACAGGTAGTGCGTGCGGTCCCTTCTGCCTGCTGCTGCAGCCACGGGTCCTCCTCGAATGTGTGCCGTTCCATGTCCCGTATGGATTTCGGCGAATATCCATCACGCTGTGACCCGGGTCACCGTTGCGTGCATTTCGTTCACGACCGAGCCCGCCCACGCCCAAACGAGCCGGGTGACGAATCTGGCACCCCATATCAAAAGTCATGATTCGAAGGGCAGACTGTCTCCATGCGCATACCCCGCCCCCGCAGCCTCGCGGGCCAGCTCTTCGCGATGCAGGTCGTCCTCGTCGCGGTGATCGTCGCGGGCTGCGCGCTGTTCGCCTACGTGACCGACCGCTCCCAGGCGGAGGACACCGCCCGCCGCCAGTCCACCGCCACCGCGGCGGCCGTCGCCGGCTCCCCCTCCGTCGCCGCCGCGATCGGCACCGCGCAGCCCACCGCGACGCTCCAGCCGTACGCGGAGCGGGTCCGCCGGGACGCGGGCGTCGACTTCATCACGATCATGGCGCCCGACGGCACCCGCTGGACCCACCCCGAGCCCGCCCAGATCGGCCGCACCTACCTCGGCCACACGGAGCAGGCCCTGCGCGGCGAGGTGTACAGCGAGAAGTACGCGGGAGTGCTCGGCTCCTCCATCCGCACGGTCGTCCCCGTGTACGGGTACGGGCAGGACGAGGACGGGCAGGACGCGGGCGACCGGCGCGTCATCGGCCTCGTCAGCGCCGGCATCACCATCCACTCCATCAGCGAGCAGGTCCGCGAGCAGGTCTTCGGGCTGCTCGTCGTCGCGGGCGGCGCCCTCGCGCTCGGCGGCGTCGGCACGTACGTGACCAACGCCCGGCTGCGCCGGCACACCCACGGCATGAACGCGGCCGAACTGAGCCGGATGCACGACTACCACCAGGCCACGTTGCACGCGGTGCGCGAGGGACTGCTGATGCTCGACGGGCGGCGCCGCATCGCCCTCGTCAACGACGGCGCCCGCGAACTCCTCGGCCTCGACGGGGACGCGGTGGGCCGGCCCGTGACGGAGCTGGGCCTGCCGCCGGGGCTGACCGGGGCGCTGCTGGCCGCGGAGCCCCGCGTCGACGAGGTGCACCTCACCGCGGACCGGGTCGTGGTCGTCAACACCAGCCCGGTGGTCGGCGGCGAGCGCCGCGGCACGGTGGTGACCCTGCGCGACCACACCGAGCTCCAGTCGCTGCTGGGCGAGCTGGACTCCGAGCGCGGCTTCACCCAGGCCCTGCGCTCCCAGGCCCACGAGGCCGCCAACCGGCTGCACACCGTGGTCTCCCTGATCGAACTCGGCCGGGCGGAGGAGGCCGTCGCCTTCGCCACCGCGGAGCTCGAACTCGCCCAGGTGCTCACCGACCGGGTCGTCGGCGCGGTGGGCGAACCGGTCCTCGCGGCCCTCCTGCTGGGCAAGGCGGCGCAGGCGAACGAGCGGGGCGTGGAGCTGGTGCTGGCCCCGGACAGCCGGATCGACGACGGGGTCCTGCCGACCGCGTTGTCCGCCCGGGACCTGGTGACGATCCTCGGCAACCTCATCGACAACGCCGTCGACGCCGCGTCCGAGGCGGCGGCCGGCGGGCTCCCGGCCGCCTCCCCCGACCGTCCCGACCGCCCCGACCGCCCCGACCGCCCCGGAGCCCTGAGGGCCCGCGTCACCGTCACCGCGTACGCCGAGGCCGACGAGCTGCTGGTGCGGGTGCACGACACGGGCGCCGGGATCGACCCCGCCCGTACGGACGACGTCTTCGACCGGGGCTGGTCCACCCACGGCCCGGGCCGCGGCCTCGGTCTCGCGCTGGTCCGCCAGGCGGTCCACCGGGCGCACGGCACCGTCACGCTGGCCGAAGGCCCGGACGGCGGCGCGGAGTTCACCGTACGGCTGCCGCTGGGATCGCGGGTGTCGGCGTGACGGGGCGGTCCCGACCGGCGGGGACGGGCTCCGGGGGCGCCCGGTGCCGTGTCGTACGATCGCCGCTGCCCACCGCGGAGGTGCACCACCCATGAGCGCGAGCGACGAGCCCATCAGCGTCCTGGTCGTCGAGGACGACCCCGTCGCCGCGGACGCGCACGCGCTGTACGTCGGCCGGGTCAGCGGCTTCCGCGTCGCCGGCGTCGCGCACTCCCGCTCCGAGGCGGTGCGGGTGCTGGAGCGCACCCGGGTCGACCTGCTGCTGCTCGACCTCTACCTGCCGGACGGCCACGGTCTCGCGCTGGTGCGCTCGCTGCGGGCCGCTGGCCACTCGGCGGACGTGATCGCGGTGACCTCGGCGCGGGACCTGACGATCGTCCGGGAGGGCGTGTCGCTGGGCGTGGTGCAGTACGTCCTCAAGCCCTTCACCTTCGCCACGCTCCGCGACCGGCTGAGCCGGTACGCCGACTTCCGCGCATCGGCGGGCGAGGCGAGCGGCCAGGAGGAGGTGGACCGCGCGCTGGCGACGCTGCGGGCGCCGGAGGGCGGCGCGCTCCCGAAGGGGTTGAGCGGTCCGACGCTGACGGCGGTCACCCGCAGCCTGCGTCAGGCGCCGGGCGGGCTGACGGCGGCGGAGGCGGGCGTGGCCGTGGGCATCTCCCGCATCACGGCGCGCCGGTACCTGGAACACCTGGTCACCCAGGGGCGGGCGGCGCGCAGTCCCCAGTACGGCCAGATCGGGCGCCCGGAGCTCCAGTACCGGTGGCTCTCCAGTACCGGTGGCTGACGACGCCGTAATCCGTTGTCGTCGCTCCCCGTGCGACGGATAGCGTCCCATCCATGGACGAACTGGAACTGCTCAAGCGCTCCGACGGTCCGGTCACCCGCAGTCGGCTCCGCCGCGACCTGTCAGCGCTCGGCCTCTCCGACGGCGACACCGTCATGTTCCACACTCAGATGTCCGCCATCGGCTACGTGGCGGGCGGCACCTCGACGGTGATCAACGCGCTCCTGGACGTCGTGGGCGAGCGGGGCACCCTGATGGTGACCTGCGGCTGGAACGACGCCCCGCCCTACGACTTCACCGACTGGCCGGCGGCCTGGCAGGACGCCCTGCGGGCCGAGCACCCCGCGTACGACCCGGACCTCAGCGAGGCGGACCACAACAACGGCCGGCTCCCGGAGGCGCTGCGCCACTGGCCGGGCGCGGTGCGCAGCCGGCACCCCGACGCCAGCTTCGCCGCGGTGGGTGCGGCGGCGGCGGAGCTGATGTCCGACCACCCCTGGGACGACCCGCACGGCCCCGACAGCCCGCTCGCCCGCCTCGTCGCCCGCGGCGGCCGGGTCCTCCTGCTGGGCGCGCCCCTGGACTCCCTCACGATCCTGCACCACGCGGAGGCCCTGGCCGACGCCCCCGGCAAGCGCTTCGTGGAGTACGAGCAGCCGATCCTCGTGGACGGCGAGCGCGTCTGGCGGCGCTTTCGCGACATCGACTCGGAGGACGCCGCGTTCGACTACTCGTCGGTGGTGCCGGAGGGGACGTGGCCGTTCGAGGTGATCGCGCGGGAGATGCTGGGAGCGGGGGTTGGGAGCGGGGGCTTGGTGGGCGCCGCGCAAAGCTACGTCTTCGACGCGCCGGCCCTCATGGCCTTCGCGGTCCCCTGGCTCGAAACCCGCCTCCGCCTCAAGCCGTAGCAGGCTCGGGCCGCCCGCGCGTTGCCGTCTGCGGCCCGGTGGGTGGTTGATCGCGCAGTTCCGCCCCCTACGCCCAGAGGGCGTGGGGGGACCCCCAGCGCCACCTGTTTCACTGCCCCCGCCACTCACCTGCGGGCCGTGGGTGGGCTTGACCCGTATACCCGCAGATATGCGACGGGCCGAGCGAATCAGGTGGCGCTGGGGGTCCCCCCAGGCCCTCTGGGGCCGAGGGGGCGGAACTGCGCGACAAGCCCACCACCGGGCCGCAGGTGGCATTACTTCCGGTAGGAAGACGGCGCTCAGGGCCTGGGCCCCCGCGCCCTCTGGGCGTAGGTGGGGGTGCCCCCACGCCCTCTGGGCGTAGGGGGCGGAACTGCGCGAACAAGCCCCACCGGGCCGCAGACGGCAACGCTCCCGCAGGGGAACGGCGGGTTGCTAGGGGCGCGGGGCGCACGCGCGGGGCGGCGATCGGGTGGCGAACGCGTCCAGCGCTCGGCGCGCGTAATCCCCGTCCGCACCTGACTCCAGCGAGCGGAGCACGTACACCGCGCACCCCGCCTCCGCGACCAACTCGCCCTCCCGCGCGCCCTCCCGCGCCGCCTCCGCGTACGGGCCGTAATACGCGTCCAACTCGTACCGCAGGTGGTCCGCGCCCGGTGGAGTCAGCTCGCAGTGCTCGCGGAGCGCGACGCCGGGGCCGGTCTCGCGGGCCCGGGCCGTACCGCTCGGGGGAGGGACGCCGGCGCAGGCGCCGCGGGCCTCGGACGGGGCGACGTCCTCGTCCGGCCCGGGCGGCAGCGCGATGGCCGCGGGGTCCGCGCCCAGGCGCGCCCCGCAGTCGAAGCGGTCCGCGGACGCGCGCGCCGTGCCGGTGGCGAGGCGGGCCAGCCGCAGACGGTCGGCCGGGTTGTCGACGGCGCCGTCGACGAGGACGCCCTCCACCGTCACCAGCAGGTCCGCGGCGCGGCGCGGACACGCGACCAGCACGGCGACCGTCGCGGCGAGCGCCCGCGGTTCCGTTCGCGTGCTGCCGGCGAAGAAGCCGTCCCAGCCGGGCCCGAGCGGTACGGGCCACCGGGCCTCGGCCCCCGGGTACGCCGGCGTCCCGACCGTGTCCGCGCCCCGCGCCGGGCGGTGCACGGCGACGTCCACCCGGCTCCCGCCCTCGCCGGTGCGGGCGACCACGCACCGCAGGTCCGCCCGGGCGCCGTCCGTGGCGGACGGCAGGTCGCGCCGCTCGGCGAGCCGGCCGCCGCCGAGGACGGCCCGCGCCGCCGCCACCGGCAGCAGTCCGTCGCAGGCGGACTCCAGGACCGGCTCGCCCCGCCACCGATCGAGGCCGTCGCCGAGCGTCAACCAGGCGGTGAGCAGCGCCAGCAGGCCGGCGAGCGCACCGAGGACGGCCGTACGGGAACGGCCCGCGGGCCGTCGCCGCGCCGGCTCCGGGGCGGTCGGACGGACCTCCTCACCCGGGTCGTCGAGGACGATCACCGGGTCTCCCCCAGCACTTGGGTGTCGCGACAGCCGGCGCGGTCCGGCCACGCCCCCTCCGCCGTCAGGTAGCGGTCGAGGACGGCGCGCGCCAGCCGGCGGTGCTCGGCGACCCGCTCGCGCGGCAGCCGGACGTCCACCGCGCCCTCGCTGCGCGGTAAGTGCGGTCGTAGGACCACCCGGTGGAAGGTGGGGGCGCCACCGCAGCGCGCGGTCGCCCACGCCACGAAGCGGGGCGGAGCGTCGCCGCCGCGCCACAGCAGCGAACCGTCCTTGCCCAACTGGAGTTCCGCGGCGCCCTGCCGGTGCTCCGCGAGGTCGCGGGACCACGTGCCGGACGCGCTGGTGGCCTCGACCGCGACGAGGTCGCCGGCGCGCTGCGGCGCGGGCTCGGCGCGCAGTGCGCAGCGACCCGTGCGGGTGGCGTACGGTCCGGTCGGCCGTGGCGTCCAGGTGCCGGCCAGCCCGAGGGCGTCGGAGTCCAGCCAACCGCACAGGGACGCGTCCGCCCGTGCCGGTGCGGTGCGCAGTTCGCCGAGCGGAGTGCCGCCGCAGTCCTCGCGTGCGGCGATCCGGTCGGCGACGGCTGCGGCGGTACGGGCCGCTTGGGTACGGGTGGGCCCGTCGGCGGCTTCGGGCTCGCCCGGTCGCGCCAGCGGCAGGCTCACCCGCACCTGGAGGTCGGTGCTGCGCCCGGTGCGTCGGGCGAGGCCGTTGGGGCAGGTGACGACCAGGACGGCGGCGGCCGTGTCGTCGTCGCCGTCGGCGCTGCCGAGCGCGTTCGCCGGGAGCGCCAGCGGGAAGGCCGCGTCGGGCGGCTGCGCGGAGTCGGGGGCGTCGGACCCCGGCCGCAGCGGCGCGGTGGCCCGCACCTGTGCGGTCACCCCGCCCCAGGACAGCCGGCAGTCCAACAGCGCCCCGCTCTCCTGGGCGGGGTGCAGCAGGGTGCCGTACTCGACGAGGCGGCCCGCGCTGTCGTTGGGGAGGTGCGGCCTCAAGTGCTCCGCCGGTAGCAGACCGAGGCACGCGTCCGCCAACTGTGTGCGGTTGTCGGCGAGTTGTTGGCGTGCGGTGTGCGCCCGTACGGCATACGTGCCGGCGCCGACGAGCACCAGCGCGGCGAGCGCGAGCGCGCCCCAGGTGCGGGGGCGCCACTGTCGCCGTTCGGCGAGCGGCCCGCCGTCCGCGCCTCGCACGGTGTTCCTCCCTGACGTCCGGCCGTCGCGTCCGACATCGGGACGGGAGGCTATCAACGGGTCCGCGCCGCCGGAGCCGGGATCACGTGATGCCACGGCTCAGGATCTGCGTTCCAGCACGAACCGCTGTCCCGTGCGCCCCTCGCGGCACGGGCGCAGCACGACGTGGGCGCTGATCCCGTCGGGTGCGGTCTCCAGGGTCATGCAGGCGCCGGGGTGCGCGGGGCGGATGGTGTAGACGCCCGGGCCGGCTTCGGTGACCGGCTCGATGCGGAAGAGCTCTCCGTCGCCGCGTTGGTTGCACTTCTGGTTGGTGAAGACGGAGCCGCTCTCCGGTCTTCGGCCCGTGATGCCGGTGCAGCGTTCGCCGTGGACGGGGTGGTAGTTCTCGATCCGCCACCAGCCGCTCGGGCTAAGCTCGATGCGGAAGTCGGGGAGGATCTTGCTCTCGCAGGAGACTTGGAAAATCTGGCCGCTGTCGTCGCTCCGCTCGCCCAGGCACCAGCGCGAGCCGGCGGGGCGGATGAACACCTTGCCGGGGGCCGGTTCGAGCATCGCGGCGCCCATCGAGAACGAGGGTCGGACCGCGCCGTTTTGGGGTGGGCCGGGGGCGTCGCCACCGGAGTCGCGCATCACGTACACGAGCGTCGCGAGGACGGCCCCGATGGCGACGACGGCCGAGACGACGAGTAAGAGGGTCCGTCTGGAGGGCTTGGCAAGCCGGGTGGGCCCAGTGCGTACGGATGGAGACTCCTCGGCCGGCCCGTTCCGATCGACGGCGCCCCCGGCGGCGCCGTCCGCGCCACGGGCGTCGTCGCCCGGCGCGCCTTCGACGACCCTTTCGGCCACGGCGTCCGGGACGAGGTCCGATGTGTCGGCCGCAGCGGGGGCCGCACCGCCCCCGGGGCCAGAGCCAGCCGGTTCGCCGTCGGAGCTCTGCCCCTCGGCCGCGCCCCGGACAGCGTTGTCGGGCTCGGCGGGCTCGTCCACGGCGACGGTGCCACCGGCCGCGAGGGCGCCACCCGCCCCGTACTCGGGGACCTCCGTCGACTGGCGCTCCCGGCGGGCCAGTTCCTTGCGCACCCGCAGCCAGGAGTCGATGCCGTCGGGGCCGCTGCCGCAGGCCCGGACGAAGGCGACCACCAGTTCTTCGCGCGGCAGGGTGGAGCGGCTGAGCATGTTCGCGACGGTCGAGCGCGGCAGCACGTCGCCCACCGCGCCCGCCCGCTGGGCGAGTTCGCGGTAGGTCAGACCGGACCACTCCTTGAGCGCGTGGAGCCTGGCCACGAACTCCGCAGCTGTGCGGGCGTCTTCCGGATCGGGAGCGCTCCGTCGGCCGGCATCCATCCGTCCTCCGATCTCTGTCCTTGCGCTGACCAGCCGGGACAGCATCGGGACATGTCCCAGAAGTGTCCCGGACGGGCTCCACCCTTGTCATGTGGCCGGTGCGGCTCAAGAGTGATCTGCGCCATCCCGCCGACCGCGGGCCGGGAAGCGTCGATCGCCGGTCGCACGCATCCGACCTTCCGGGAAGAAGAGGGACGGCGTCACGGGGACACGGGGGAACGGGGGAATGCGGGGGCGAGTGGCTGGGGCGCGGTCCGTACGGGCCCGGCCGCAGCCCTTCGTCCCCGCGGCACCCACGGAGCGGGGGCGCCGGACGGCCGCTCACGGACTCCCCGCGAACGCTGCCGGGGCGCGGCTCGGGCGCCGGTGCGCCGCCGGCTCACCGCCGATTCGGCACCAGTTCGCCGCTGGTCCGGCGTGACCCCACGTGAGGCCACAAGCGAGGTCTAGGGTGAAGCCACAGGTGAGGCCAGCCGCCACTGACGCCCCGTCAGCATCAGGGCGCATTCCTTCCGGCAAACGCGGAAGCGGCGCCCCCGCCGACGAGGGCGCCGAACCGGACATGGGAGCCGATGCGACAAGGAGGGCAATCCGCCCCATACGAACTCGACGGCGTCCGGCCCACTGCGTACATTTCCCGCCGCCAGGCACACGAAGCGCTCCGACCTTTCGACGGACTTCCCGCCCGCGATCGACGACTCGCGCACCGTCGGCCCTAACTCCACCACCACACCACACGACGTACCGGAATGCTCCACGCCGTCTTCACGAATCAGCCATGCACCCCGACGGGGCGGACGGGCGGCCACCACGGCCGACGCCGACACGACGTCGACATGACGCCGACCCGACTCTGAGCAGTCACACCTTTACCCATCCCTGATATCGCCAGAGATCATCAAGGATCACCAGAGATCACCACGGGTGGCGCGAATCACCCGAACGCACGCCGCGCGGGGGCGCACCGGAATCCGTAGGGCGCTGACACGTCGAACCTGAGGGACCGTCACGCCGACGCACGCCCCCGCGCCGAACTCCGCTCCCGGCAAGAGCGCCTTCCTGCCAACCCGCGTCATGTGCCAGAAGCCCCTTGCCAGAGCGTCCGAAAGCCGAACTTGTTGGCAGGGACCGGTCACGCAGAGGATCCCCACATCGATGACGCAGCCCCAGGACTCCCGCACGGTCCGTGGGCCTGCCGATCACGTGACGTGGGCCCGATGCGTACGGGCCCAGAACCCCCTCATCGGAGGACATGTGAAGGTCAAGACGCTCCTGTCCACGGGCTCCTTCGCCCGCAGAGCCCGTGCCGCCACCGTCGTCGCCAGCCTGGCGACCGTGTCCGCGCTGGTGGCCCCCACCGCCGTGGCGGCCCAGGCGCCTTCGGGCGCGAAGGCCACCGCGACCCAGCTCGCCCAGGCCAGCGACGCGGTGCTCGGCGCCGACGTCGGCGGCACCGCGTGGTTCACCGACAAGGCGTCGGGGAAGGTCGTCGTCACTGCCGACAGCACCGTGTCCGCAGCGGAGATAGCCAAGATCAAGAAGGCGGCCGGCGCGCAGGCCGGGGCGCTGGAGATCAAGCGCACCGCCGGCAAGTTCAGCCGGTTGATCGCCGGCGGCGAGGCCATCACGGCGGCCGGCGTCCGCTGCTCCCTGGGCTTCAACGTCGTCAACTCGGCGCGCCAGTTCTACGCGCTCACCGCGGGCCACTGCACCAGTGGGCGGCCCAGCTGGAACATCGGCACCGCCGTGCCGGGCCAGACCGTCTTCCCGGTGTACGACCACGGGGTCATCCAGCACGGCAACCCCGCCGCCGCCGACGGCCGGGTCTATCTCTACAACGGCACCTACCGCGACATCATCAACGCCGGCTCCCCCGGCCTCGGCCAGCGCATCGAGCGCTCCGGCAGCACCACCGGCTACCGCACCGGCACCGTCACCGGCCTGAACGCCACCGTCAACTACGGCGGCGGCCAGCTGGTGTACAACACGATCCAGACCAACGCCTGCGCCCAGCCCGGTGACAGCGGCGGCCCGCTCTTCGCCGGCAACACCGCGTACGGCCTGCTCTCCGGCGGCAGCGGCAACTGCTCCGTCGGCGGCACCACGTTCTACGAGCCGGTCACCCGGCCGCTGGGCCTGTACGGCCTCAGCGTCTTCTAGGCCCCCGCGGTCGCAATACGGTGACTCGCCCTCCCGGCCCCCCGGGCAGCAGTCACCGATCGTCCGACCTCGGTGACCGCCCCCGGCGCGGCGTACGGGCCGCGCCGGGGGCGGTGCCGGATTCAACCGCGGTCGACCACGGTCATCCGTGGTCAACCGCGGTCGACCACGGATCAGGTCGGGTCAGAAGACCTTGCTGAAGCCGTTCCAGCCGGTGCCGATCTTCACGCCGTTGCGGACCGTGCCGGCGCCCGTGCCGTCGTACCGCCACAGCTCGCCGGCCGCGTTGCGGCCCACCACGTCGTCCTTGCCGTCCTTCGTCAGGTCCCCGGCGCCGACGATGGCGGTGAAGCCGCCCCAGCCGGTGCCGATCTTCACGCCCGGGCGGATGGTGCCGGCGCCGGTGCCGTCGTACCGCCACAGGGCGCCCGCGGCGTCCCGGGCCAGCAGGTCCGCCTGCCCGTCCCCGTTCAGGTCACCGGCGCCCACGACCGTCAGCGCCTTCCAGTTGGTGCCGATCCGCCCGACGCGGCTGAACCCGCCCTTGTCGGTGGCGGCGAACAGGTACATGTCGCCGGTGGCCGCGTCGCGGGCGACCAGGTCCGGGCGCCCGTCCTTGGTGAAGTCACCGGAGGCCACCAGCGCGTCGAAGCCGCCCCAACCCGAACCGACCGTCACGGACGGGCTGTTGGGGGTGACGACGGCACCGCGCGCGGGGCGGTACGCCTTCAGCCCGCCGGCCGCGTCGCGCACCAGGACCTCGTTGGCCCCGTCGCCGTCCAGGTCCCCGTACGGGACCAGCGTGGAGGTGGTGGGCCAGGTGCCGCCCTGGACCTTGGCGTTGTAGCCGCCCGTGGCGTTCCCCCGGTACACGGTGAGCGCACCGGCGGAGGTCTGCGCGAAGACGTCGACCAAGCCGTCGTCTCCGACGTGGTCCCGGCGCACGGCGGGCGTCACGGGCGGCTCGCCCCCGGGCAGCCCGGTCCCCGCGGCCCACAACTGGCCGGTGAAGTCACCGGTCGACTCGTGCCACACCGCGGTGGTACGGCCCTCGGGACCGCCGACGACCTGACCGATGGCCACGCCCGACGGCTTCCTGCTGAGCGTCTTCGGCGTCGTCCACGCGCCGTTGACCCGCGCGGCGTGCTGGAAGATCCGGCCGGTGCCGTCCGCCGCCTCCTGGACCCAGCCCGCGTGCACGGTGCCGTCGGGGCCGATCTCGGCGTCGAACTGCTCGGGCACGTACTCCGTGGAGAGCGTCTGGACGGGAGACCAGACACCACCGGTCGAACGGGTGGAGGTGCGCGTGCCGTAACCGCTGCCGTCGCGCATGTCGACCCAGACGAGCGTGATCTCGCCGTTGGACGCGACGAGCGGCTGCGATTCCACGGGCGCTTCGGCCGGCCCGATCCTTTCGACCGGACCCCACTGGTCGCTGCCGGCACGGCGCACGACCGCTTCCGCCACCCGGGTGCCGTCCACGGACCTGTTCCACGTGAGGACGGCCGTGCCGTCGGGCCCCAGACCCGCACGAACCCATCCGAGGTAGGTCAGGGACCCGGCAAGAGTGCGGGGCGCGGCCCACTCCGTGGCGCCGGCCGCCTTCTCGGCGATCACGACGGTGCCGTCGTCCGGGCCGGTCTCGGACCAGGCGACGGTCAGCGATCCGTCGGCGGCGAAGAGCACTTGCGGTGTTGACCCGCCCATGCCGACGGGTGTGGCGTCGACGCGCCGGGCCGGTCCCCACTCCCCGCCCGGGGTGGCGCGCTCCGAAACGAGGACCTCGATGGACCGGTCTTGGGACCGGGTCCAGGCCAGCGCGGCCCGGCCCGAAGGGCCGAAGGCCAGGAAGGCCCCGTGCGTGTCCACTCCTTGGACGACGTCGACCGGAGCCGACCAGCTCGTGCCGCCCGCGGGCAGCGTCGAGGTCCGAATGGTGTTGGTACTGGTCTTCTTCACCCAGGTGAGCGTGATGGAGCCGTCCGGCGCCGGCAGCAGTTGGATGCCGTTTCGGCCCTTGTCCATGGTGTCCAGGACCGTCGCCTCGCCCCAAGTGGCGCTGTCGGCCGGCCGCACCGCCACCCGCAGTTCGTGGTCCCACGTACCGGCGATCTCCCGGTAGTAGACGGCCACGACGTCGCCGTTGCCCCTGGTCTTCACGTCGACGACGTCCACGACGTCGGTGGTGCCGGTCAGTGCGACGGGGTCGCTCCACGGGCCGGCGACGCCCTTGGGCGTCACGGCGTTCGGCGCCGCCACCGCGGCCGGCGCAGCGCCGACCCCTGCGACGGTCACCGCGCCCAGCGCGAGTACGGGTGCGAGCGAGGCGCCGAGGATGCGGCGTACGGTCGCGCGCTGGGGCTGAGGGGTACGTCTCAAAGTTCCTCCGATGGTCCGGCTGCGGTCGTGGCGGAAGACGACAGCACGACGGCACCACGGCACGTCGACGCAACAGCACCCGGATTGACCCCGAGCCGCGCTCCCCCCCACGAAGAGTGTTCCCGGACAGTAACAGCAGCAACTGACAACTGTCCCGGGTGATTTATCCGACGCAACAAAGCTCCGTGATGCCGTCGCGACGGCCGGCCCTACTTCTTCGGGTCAGGCTCCTTCGTACCGGACCAACCCGCGAGCACCGCGGACAGCGCCTCCTGCGCCTCCTTCGCGTCCTTGCCCTTGCCCCGCGCCTTCGGGGCGAGTTCGACGTGGAGGAACGTCGCCCCGTGCCGCTTCGCCGCCTTCCCCTGGACGTTCGTGGTCCCCTCCAACTCGCACCGGTCGGACCAGCCGCGGCAGACCCGCAAGCCCTTGTCGGCGAGGAGGTCGGCCAAGTCCGTGACGTCCTGCGTCACCGTCGGCACGGCGCCGGTGGAGAGGATCGCCTCATAGGGGCGTTTCGACGATTCTGCGAAGCCGTGCAATTGGATTCCCGGAATTCGGCGCTTTTGCAATTCGGTCACGATCGAGTGAAAGACGCTGTCCGTGCGGTGCGCCACGTCCGCCGCGCCCCCCTTGCCGGCGTCGCGGTGCGCGCCGGCGACGACGAGCGCGCCGCCGGGGGTGTTCTCCATGAGGTGCGCGCCGAGGGATTCGGTGTCGCGGTCGGCCACCGGGTGGGGCACCTGCACGCTCCAGCGGACCTTGGCGTCGGCGTTGAGGTAGAGCCGTCCCCACCGGGCGCTATTTCCGGACTTACTGGCTGAAACCTCGTCGTATCGCTTCCCGGACACGGCGTCAGTGAGTCTCGTCACACGGAAGCCCGCGTCGTCGAGGACTTGTTCGGCCTTCTTCCGGTCGCCGTCGAGGAGGTGTCCGACGCCGCGCGCGATGCGCTCCCGGTCCTTGTCGCCCGGCGGCTTGTAGGAGTCCCGACTTTCCGCCTGGCCTGCGTACCTGACGATCCGATCGTTGACGTCCACCAGCTCCCGCGACCCCGACTTGTCGGCCTTCTCATCGCTCGGTTCCGCCTGGCAGCCGACCAGCGCCAGGGCCGTCCCGACGGCCCCCGCAACAACGATCAGTCGAACAGAAAGTGATGATCTTGTGATGCCCGGCGGACAGTCGATCTTCGGCGGCATGGGAAAATCTGCCGGTGACATTCTGTGATTCTCTCCCTATAGGTCGTGCGCTGGCAGTGACGGCGGCCCTCGCCGTACTCACCACCGGCTGTATGTCGACCTCCTCGGAGTCGCAGAGCAAGCCGGGCGGTCGCTCGTTCACCGTTGCCGCCGCGGGTGATGTTCTCATCCACCCCGAGCTGGTCGAGCAGGCGGCCACGGATGCGAAGAAGACCGGCAAGGGCGAGGAAGGGCTCGACTTCCGCCCCATGCTCGCCGGCGTGGAGCCCGTGATCAGCAAGGCCGACCTCGGCATCTGCCACATGGAGACGCCCGTCGCCACGCCGAAGGGGCCCTTCGAGGGGTACCCGGAGTTCCTGGTGCCGCCGCAGATCCTCACGGCCCTCAAGGACGTGGGCTACGACACCTGCTCGACCGCCTCGAACCACACGTACGACCACGGCCTGAAGGCCATCCGCCGCACCCTGGACACCATGGACGAGGTGGGGCTCGGCTACGCCGGCTCGTCCCGCACTCGTGAAGAGTCCGAGAAGATAAACATCCGAACGGTGAAGGGCGTCAAGGTCGCGCACCTCTCCTACTCGTGGGAGTCCTTCCTCAACCCGACCCCCGAGAAGGAACGCTGGGCCTTCAACCGGATCAGCACCAAGGAGATCAAGCAGGCCGAGGAGAAGGCCCGCAAGCAGGGCGCCGAAGTGGTGATCCTCTCGGTGCACTGGGGGCTTGAGCACTACAACGAACCGAGCGTCCCGCAGTTGGAGCTCGCCGAGCGCATCACCACGGAGACCGGGATCGACCTGATCATCGGGCACCACGCGCACGTGGTGCAGCCGATACAGAAGCTGAACGGCACCTGGGTCGCCTACAGCCTCGGCAACCAGATCGCCCGGCACTCCTCCCCCACCGGGATGACGGAGGAAGGCGCGATCGGCTGGTTCGAGTTCAAGGAGACGACGTCCGGCTGGGACGTCGCCGCCCGCTACCGCACCACGCTGGTGGACATCCCGCCCGAGGTGGAGGTGGGCGAGAAGGCGCCCGAAGGGGCCGTCGACGCCCACCGACTCGTCGACGTCCGAGGGGTGCTCGACAACCCGGGCGAGCTCAACGAGGCCCGGCTCGCCCGCTACCGCCTCGCCATCGACCGCACCCGCGGCTTCCTCTTCAACCGGGGGGCACCGGGCGGCGACGGCCTGGCCGAACTCTCCTTGAAGGACTGACGAAGGACCGACGAAGGGTCGGCGTCGGACCCGGCGCAAGGCCAGCGCGAGGCCGCCACAAAGGCCAGCGCAGGGCCAGCGCAGGACTGACGCAGGACCGACGCCCTCCGGCGGCGCCCCACGTGCGCGCAGGCGGACAGCCGCGCGCCGGCATCCGCAGGCACCCGAGCCGCAGCCCGTAGGAACCAGGAAAGAGCACCAGTGAAACCGAGCAATGCCGCGTACGCCGTACGGGGAGGCCGGCGCCGCAGCCGCAAGCGCGCGGACATGCCCCTGCTCGGCGGCATCCGTCCGCCGATCGCGGTGCTGTGCGTACTGATCCTGGCCCTCGCCGCGCTGACGGCGAAGGTCCTCGGTCCCAGCAAGGACGCGGTGGCCCCGAAGGCGGTGCTCTCCTCGCAGCAGCACTTCGCGGAGGACGGCGCCATCGCCATGCGCGCCTCGGTCGACGAGCGGGTCGCGGACCTGGACCGGACCGCGAAGGCGCTGAGCGCCGGCGAGCCGGTGAAGCCCGAGCGCATCCTGTCGGACCTGGGCCGCACGTACCAGAAGTGGACCGGCACCACGGTGCTGGACGTGGAGAGCGGCGAAGTGCTCGCCGCGCGCGGGGAGACGATCCCGCTCGCCTGGCTGGACAAGGACGTCCTCACCGGAAAGCGGGCCCTCACCCCGCGGATGGTGCGCCTGGAGACCGGTGACGTGCGCCTGATGATCATGGCGGTGCTGGACTGGAAGGACCGGCCGCAGCAGCTGCTGCTCGCCTCCAGCAGTCTGTCGGTGCCCGCCATCAACCTCGGCCAGTTCCGCACCATGGCGGTCGTCTCCGAGGAAGGCGAGGTGCTGGCCACCGCTGGCTTCGAGCGGGCCGAAGCGCTCAATTCGGACCAGGAGCGCAAGGAACTCGCGTTCCTCCAGAAGCAGATGAGCCAGCTCTCGGACAAGGCGGCCGTACGGACCGAGAAGCACCCCGTGCGCGCCAAGGAGCCCGGCTCCGGGGGTTACCCCGGCGTCAGCGGCACGCTCGTCGGCAACGAGTACAACGGCCGCGTCGCCCTCGCCGGCTACGCCTCGCTCGCCTCGTCGAACCCCGAGGAGAAGAAGAGCGTCGCCGCCGGCCTCGGCCTGACCGTCGTCTCCCTGCTGCCCGTCGTGCAGGAGGAGACCGGGGAGTCCGACCGCGAGTTGTACGGGCTGATCGCGGCCGGCATCCTCGTCGCGCTCGGGCTGCTCGCCGCGGCCGTGCTGTGGACCACCGTCCAACGGCCCCTGCTGCGGCTGTTCCTGGAGTCCCGCCGGCTCGCCCGGGGCGATCGGACCCGGCCCGTCACGGTGCCCCGCTGGGGCGAGGCCGCCCGGATCGGCGCCGCCCTGGAGCGGCTGCGCCAACAGCTCGACAGCGAAAACGAAAACGCTGCCGCCGCGGGCGCCGGCGACGCACCGCGCCGCAAGAAGATCCGCATCGGCAGCCGCGGACCGCTCGCCCTGACGCTGGCCCTGCTGCTGGTGTGGTGCGTGCCCGTCGGACTGCTGCTCAACCGCACCGACGGATCGGTCAGCGTGCCGATGACCATGGTGAACGACCAGCGCGACCGTACGGACCTGATCGCCGACCGGGTCCGCAGGGCGCTCAACGAAGCACAGGCCGACCTCGTCTCCACCTCCCATCTGATCGGTGCGGACGACGCGTCCGCCACCACCCGCACCCTCCAGAAGGCCCTGGAGAAGCACACCCGCTACCGGGCCCTGTACGTCGTCGACGCCGACGGCGAGGTGAGCGCGCGGGTCGGCGGCGACCCGGCCGACTGGAGCACCGACAAGGACCAGCCGCTGGTCCGGGTGACGGGCAAGGGCGGCAAGGAGCCCGTGGTCCAGGCCGCGGCACCGGTGTCGGAACGCAAGGGCGCCACCCTGGTCGGCGAGATCCGGGTGGAGTTCCTCAACTCCCTGCTGACCAGGCCGGGCCTGGGCGAGGTCCGGGTGGTGGACACCGAGGGCCTGACCATCGCCGGCAGCGACGGCTTCCTGGCGTTCGAGAAGCTGCCCCGCGAAGCGCTGACCGACGTCGTGCACGCGGCCGGCGTACGAGTGGGCGCGGACCCGGTCGAGACCGGTCTGCTGCTGCGCGACGGCGACAAGGTCACCGTGGCCGCCGCCGCCCCGTTCTCCGGCGGCGGCATCACCGCCGACATCGGCTGGACCGTGGTCAGCTGGCAGAACGCCGAGCGCTTCCAGATCGCCCCGTACGAGCGCGAGGACCGCAGCGTGCTCGCCGGCATGCTCGGCCTGGCCGCGATCGTCTTCTGCCTCGGCTGGATCTACCTGGTGGTCGTACGACCGCTGCGGGCCCTGGCCACCAGCGCGGAGAAGCTCGCCGACGGCGACCTGAAGACCGTGCTCTACCCGCGCTACGCGGACGAGGTGGGCGCGGTCGTCCGCAGCCTCGAACTACTGCGTCAGCAGGCGCAGGCCCACAGACACAACCAGGCGCGCCGGACCGCGGAGGTCCAGCCCGGCGCCGGCGGAAGGTGACCGGCCGTGCTCTACCTCTACTTCGTCCTGCTGACCGGTGCGGTGTTCCTGCTCATAGCGGGGATCGTGGAGCAGCGCAGGCACTACGCCGCCCTGCACTCCATCCCCAGCCGGGTGCTGGTCAACGGCATCCGCGGCAAGTCGTCCATCACCCGGCTGTGCGCGGGGGCGCTGCGCGGCGGTGACCTGGTCACCGTCGCGAAGACGACGGGCACCGCCGCGCGCTTCATCCACCCCGACGCGACCGAGGAGCCGGTCTACCGGAAGTTCGGCATCGCCAACGTGGTGGAGCAGATCGGCATCGTGCGCCGGGCCGCCACCTACCGGCCGCACGCCCTGGTCATCGAGTGCATGGCGGTCATGCCGGCGCTCCAGGAGGTCAACCAGAGCAAGCTGATCCGCTCCACCATCGGCGTGCTGTGCAACGTGCGCGAGGACCACCTCGCCGAGATGGGCCCCACCCTGGACGACGTCGCCCGCTCGCTGTGCCGCTCGATGCCGCAGGACGGCATCTGCGTCACGGCCGAGAAGGACCGCTTCGACATCCTCCAGGAGGAGGCGGACGCCCGTAACTGCCAGCTGATCTACGCCGATCCCGACACGGTCAGCGACGAGGAGCTGCGCGGCTTCAGCTGGTTCACGTTCAAGGAGAACGTGGCGATCGCGCTCACCGTCGCGGAACTGCTCGGCGTGGAGCGCCAGGTGGCCCTCCAGGGCATGTACGACGCCCCGCCGGACCCGGGCGTGCTCTCCGTGGAGCGCTACGTCACGCCCGAGGGCAAGCGGCTGGCGTTCGCCAACGTCTTCGCGGCCAACGACCCCGAGTCGACGCTGATGAACGTCAACCAGCTACTGGACCTCGGCGCCATCAACCGTCCGCTGAACGTGGTGATCAACTGTCGGCCCGACCGCGTCGAGCGCAACGGGCAGATGGGCGAGTTGATCCCCGACCTCAAGCCGGACCACGTCTTCGTCATCGGACACCCCGCCAAGAGCGCGATCGACGCCGTCCCCGCCGAGTGGCGGGACCGGGCGGTCGACCTCGGCGGCGAGCGCCGGGCGGCCGAGGAGTTCATGCCGGCCATGCTCGACAAGATGCCCGACGGCTCCTCGCTCGTCGCCATCGGCAACATCCACGGCCAGGGCGAGGAGCTGCTGGAGTACCTGGCCGAACTCCCCGCCGACGAGAGCGGCGCGACGCCCGGCGCCGGGCCCGGTGCGGAGCCGGCGCAGGGGCAGGGGCAGGAGCAGGGGCAGCACGAGCAGCAGCAGCCCGCTCCGGTCGTCGCCGCCCAACCCGCGCGGCTGGACCCCTACGCCCCGTACCCGGTGGCGTACGAGGAGCGCTACCAGGCGTCCCAGACCCAGGAGATCCCGGTGGTGCGGATCCCGACCCAGCCGACCGACGAGCACCGGTTGGAGCCGGTGCCGCCGCCGCCCACCGCCGGCGGCTCGTGGGACGGGCGGGCGTGGCAGACGGCCGACGAGCGCCCCGAAGCGCGGGCCGAAGAGCCCTTCGACCCCTTCGGCCACCGCCAGCGTCCGACCCACCAGGCCCAGCAGGCCCACGAGAGCTATGAGAGCCACGGGCCCCACGAGGGCTACGAGAGCTACGAGAGCGATCAACTGCCTCCGCACCACCGCACCTGACCAGCGGACGGCCGCCGGCCGCCGTCGCACGTCCCGTCCGCCCTGCCTCGCAACACCCGCCCGGAGCCCCAGTTGACCACTGCCGCCCTGACCCCCGAGATGGCTGCCCTGGGCATCGCCATAGGTCTGTTCTTCTCCCTGCTGTGCTACCTCACCACCAACCTCTCCCCCGGCGGAATGATCACGCCGGGGTGGCTCGCGCTGACCCTCATCGAGGACCTCCAGCGCGCGGCCATGGTCGTCGGGGTCACCGCACTGACCTACGCCGGCACCAAGCTGATGCAGCGGGTCATGATCCTGTACGGGAAGCGGCTGTTCGCCGCGGTGGTCCTGCTCGGGGTGCTGCTGCAGTCGACGGTGATGATCGTGCTGTCCATCGAGTTCCCGCTGCTGTACGGGAACGAGACGCTCGGCTTCATCGTCCCCGGCCTGATCGCCTACCAGTTGGTGCGCCAGCCGAAGGTGCCGACGCTGCTCGCGACGGCCTCCGTCTCGATGATGGCGTACATCGTCGTCGCGGCCGGCCTGCTGCTCGGCGTCATGCCCGCCGTCTGAGCCCGAAGACCCGAAGAATCGAGGAAGTTCGATGGCACTGAAGAAGAAGTCGCGCCGGGTACTGCCGGTCCTCGCGGTCCTCGGGCTCGTCGGGGCGTCCGGTTACCTCACGCTGGAGTTGCGCAAGCAGGAGGACGACGGGATCACCGAGATCCGCAACGTCGGCGTCCTGAACGGGATGAAGGGCACCACCGGCGCCTCCGACGCCAAGGGCGAGGAGGGCTGGACCCGGCTGGAGAACCCGGCCCGCAGCGTGCTGCGCGGCGGCGACGGCCGGGTGAAGGCGGTGCTGACCGACGGCGCGCAGACGGCGAAGCTGACCGGCCCGGCGCGCACCTTCGCCGAACCGGCCTCCACCGGCTCCAAGGTCTCCACCACGGACTGGGTGCGGCTGCTGCCCAAGCCCTGGGTCGAGGGCGCGGAGAAGGAGAAGTGGTTCAAGGAGTGGTACGCCCAGTACGCGGACAGCAAGGAGGACGACCTCTTCGCGTACGCCTTCCAGTACGTGCAGGGCGCCCCGGACAAGAAGGACGACCAGGGCCGACTGGTGGCGGGCGACGCGAACTTCGGCCCGCTGAACACCACCGGCGCGGAGGACGGCGATCTGCGACTTGAGCAGTCCGACTTCTACGACTACCTCGGCAAGTCCTACCCGTTCCGGGACGGCAAGAGCGGCACGCCGGAGTCCATGCGCGCCCGGTCCCTGGACTGCTCGGGCTACATACGGATGGTGATCGGCTTCCGCGGGCGCTATCCGTTGATGTCCTCGGACAGCTCCGGCGACGGCCTGCCGCGCACCGCGAACGGCATGGCGCGGTCCAAGGTGGGTGTGGACGTGCTGCCGCTGAAGGGCATCACGCCCGCGGACCGCCCGACCGCGATCGATCAACTGCAACCCGGTGACCTGGTGTTCTTCAAGCTGGACGCCCGCACCAAGGAGCGGCTGGACCACGTCGGCATCGTCCTCGGCCACGACACCGAGGGCCATCTGATCTTCGTCTCCAGCCGCGAGGAGGTCAACGGACCCACCATCGGCGACGTCGGCGGGGTCTCCCGACTGGACGGCAACGGCTACTACGCGAAGACGCTGCGCAGCGCGAAGCGCCTGTGACCTGACGCCCGGTCACCGATTGCCGGGCGCCGGGCGCCGGGCGCACAAAAATGGGGCGGGACCATCTGAAGGGATGGTCCCGCCCCTTGTGCGTCCAGCGGGCCGCGTCAGAAGACGGACTCCGCCTCGTTCATCCGGTCCTCGGGGACCATCTTCAGCTTCTTCACCGCGTCCGCCAGCGGCGCCATCACCACGTCCGTGCCGCGCAGCGAGGTCATCTTGCCGAAGTCGCCGCGGTGCGCGGCCTCCACCGCGTGCCAGCCGAAGCGGGTGGCGAGCACCCGGTCGTACGCGGTGGGCACTCCGCCGCGCTGCACGTGGCCGAGGATCACCGGCTTGGCCTCCTTGCCCAGGCGGCGCTCCAACTCGACCGCGAGGCGGTTGCCGATGCCGAGGAAGCGCTCGTGCCCGAACTGGTCGATCTCGCCCTTGCGGTACTCCATCGAGCCCTCCGCGGGGTGCGCGCCCTCCGCGACGCAGATGACGGCGAACTTCTTGCCGCGGGCGAACCGCTCCTCGACCATCTTGACCAGGTCCTGGACCTCGAAGGGCCGCTCGGGCAGACAGATGCCGTGCGCGCCGCCCGCCATGCCCGACTCCAGGGCGATCCACCCCGCATGCCGGCCCATCACCTCGACGACCATCACGCGCTGGTGCGACTCCGCGGTGGTCTTCAGCCGGTCGATGGCTTCGGTGGCGACCGTGACGGCGGTGTCGAAGCCGAAGGTGCGGTCGGTGGCGGAGATGTCGTTGTCGATGGTCTTCGGGACGCCGACGACGGGCATGCCGGCGTCCGCGAGCATCCGGGACGCGGTGAGGGTGCCCTCGCCGCCGATGGGGATCAGCACGTCGATGCCGTACTGCCGCTGGATCTCGCCGCAGTTCTCCGCGGCCTCCCGCAGCCTGCTGCGCTCCAGGCGCGCGGAGCCGAGGATCGTGCCGCCGCGGGCCAGGATGCCGCTGACGGCGTTGAGGTCGAGGGGCCGGTGATGCCCGTCGAGGAGGCCCTTGAAGCCGTCCTCGAAGCCGATGACCTCGTCGCCGTGCCCGGTGATGGCCCGGTGGACGACCGAGCGGATCACCGCGTTGAGACCGGGGCAGTCGCCCCCGGCGGTCAGCACTCCGATACGCATCGCGCTGTGTCTCCTGCTCGTAGTGGGGCGTCTGAGCCGAGAATCAATTGTTCCACGCCCACGGTCTCGCCGTGCGGCGAGCTCTGTCACCTCGTCTGCGGCCCGGTTCTGGCGGGCTCGCCCGTCCCCTTGCGCCCCAGACCTCGCCGTGTCCCTGCGGGTGCTGTGTTCTCTGCGGATGAGTGTGGCTGGTCGCGCAGGCAACCGACCGGGGAAGCGAAACAGGGGCGCGGGGAACTGCGCGAACAGCCACAGACGGGTCGCAGACGCCGTAGCGCAGCTCGCCGCACGGCGGGACCGCGGGGCGCAAGGGCGATCGTGCTCACCCGGGCCGACCCCCGACGCACGCCCTAGTCCACTTCGAGAGGTATTGTCAAGGGGGAAAGCCGCGCGCCAGCGGTTTTTCTTCGGTTTTTGCCACATCGAGTGACTGCAACGTCGAGTGACGACGGGCGGACGGAGGGCGCACGTGACGCGCAGCGTGTACGTGACCGGAATCGACCGGGGGGACGGCCGCCAGGTCGTCGAGCTGGGGGTCATGGAGCTGCTGACCCGCCAGGTGGACCGGGTGGGGGTCTTCCGGCCCCTGGTGCACGACGGGCCGGACCGGCTGTTCGAGCTGCTGCGGGCCCGCTACCGGCTCGCCCAGGACCCCGCGTCCGTGTACGGCATGGACTATCACGAGGCGTCCGCGCTCCAGGCCGAGCGGGGCACCGACGAGCTCGTCTCCCACCTGGTGGACCGCTTCCACCGGGTGGCCCGCGAGTACGAGGTCGTCCTCGTGCTCGGCACCGACTTCGCCGCCACCCAGCTCCCCGACGAGCTGGCGCTGAACGCCCGGCTCGCCAATGAGTTCGGCGCCTCCGTGGTCCCCGTGGTGGGCGGCCGGGGCCAGAGCGCGGAGTCGGTGCGCGCCGAGGCCCGCAACGCCTTCCGCGCGTACGAGGCGCTGGGCTGCGACATCCTCGCCATGACGGTCAACCGCGTGGCGCCCGCCGACCGCACGGAGATAGCCGAGCGGCTGGCGGCCCGCCTCCCCGTGCCCTGCTACGTCCTGCCCGACGAGCCCGCGCTCTCCGCGCCCACCGTCTCCCAGATCACCCACGCCCTGAACGGCACGGTGCTGCTCGGCGACGACTCCGGCCTCGCGCGCGACGCCCTCGACTTCGTCTTCGGCGGCGCGACCCTGCCGAACTTCCTCACCGCGCTGACCCCCGGCTGCATGGTCGTCACCCCCGGCGACCGGGCCGATCTGGTCGTCGGCGCACTCGCCGCGCACTCCGCCGGCACCCCGCCCATCGCCGGCGTGCTGCTCACCCTCGACGAGCGGCCCCGGGACGAGGTGCTGACCCTGGCGTCCCGGCTGGCCCCCGGCACCCCGGTGGTCTCGGTCGCCGCCACCAGCTTCCCCACCGCGACCGAGCTGTTCGGTCTGGAGGGCAAGTTGAGCGCCGCAACCCCGCGCAAGGCGGAGACCGCCCTCGGACTCTTCGAGCGGCACGTCGACTCCGCCGAGCTGCTGGACCGGCTGGCGGTGGCCCGCAGCGGCCGGGTCACCCCGATGATGTTCGAGCACGAGCTGCTGGAGCAGGCCCGCGCCGACCGGCGCCGCGTCGTGCTGCCGGAGGGCACCGAGGAGCGGGTGCTGCGCGCCGCCGACGTGCTGGTGCGCCGCGACGTGTGCGACCTGACCCTGCTCGGCGACCCGGACGCGATCCGCAAGAAGGCCGCCGACCTCGGCATCGACCTGTCCGCCGTCCAGCTGATCGACCCGCACACCTCGGAGCTGCGCCAGCCCTTCGCCGAGCGGTACGCCGAGCTGCGCGCCCACAAGGGCGTCTCGGTGGAGCTGGCGTACGACGTGGTGGCCGACGTGAACTACTTCGGCACCCTCATGGTGGAGGAGGGCCTGGCCGACGGCATGGTCTCCGGCTCGGTCCACTCGACCGCGGCCACCATCCGCCCGGCGTTCGAGATCATCAAGACCCGGAAGGCGGCCGACGGCTCCGGCGCGGGCGCCTCGATCGTCTCCTCCGTGTTCTTCATGTGCCTGGCGGACGAGGTGCTGGTGTACGGGGACTGCGCGGTCAATCCGGACCCAAACGCCGAGCAGCTCGCGGACATCGCCGTCCAGTCCGCCGCGACCGCCGCCCGCTTCGGCGTCGAACCGCGCATCGCGATGCTGTCGTACTCCACCGGAACCTCCGGCTCCGGCGCGGACGTGGACAAGGTGCGGGAGGCCACCGAGCTGGTCCGCCGGGCCCGCCCGGACCTGCGGATCGAGGGGCCGATCCAGTACGACGCGGCCGTGGAGCCGACCGTAGCCGCGACCAAGCTGCCGGACTCCGAGGTCGCCGGCCGGGCGACGGTGCTGATCTTCCCCGATCTGAACACCGGCAACAACACGTACAAGGCCGTGCAGCGCTCGGCGGGCGCGGTGGCGGTCGGCCCCGTGCTCCAGGGGCTGCGCAAGCCGGTGAACGACCTGTCGCGCGGCGCCCTGGTCGGCGACATCGTGAACACGGTCGCGATCACCGCGATCCAGGCGCAGCCGGAGCCGGGGGCCGAGCAGCCCGCGCGCCCGGCCCGGTCGTCGGCCGCCGCGCCGGCGTAGGCCCGCAGCCGTACCCCGTCCCGTACGCCTCGAAGACCCCGAAGCCCCGAAACCCGCCCCCGACAGAAGGCCCCACGACCGTGACCACGCCCCCCGCCCCCGTTCCCTCCCGCGTCCTCGTCCTGAACTCCGGCTCCTCCTCGGTCAAGTACCAGCTGCTCGACATGGGGGACGGCGCCCGGCTCGCGGTCGGGCTCGTGGAGCGGATCGGCGAGCGGACGTCCCGACTGGTGCACACCCCGGGCGACGGCGGGGAGCCGCGCGAGCGCACCGAACCGATCGCCGACCACGAGGCCGCGCTGAAGGCGGTCGCCGAGGAGCTGGCGGCGGACGGCCTGGGGCTGGACTCGCCCGAGCTGGCGGCGATCGGCCACCGGGTGGTGCACGGCGGGCTGAAGTTCACCGCGCCGACCGTCGTCGACGACGAGGTGCTGGCGGAGATCGAGCGGCTGGTGCCGGTGGCCCCGCTGCACAACCCGGCGAACGTCGTCGGCATCCGCACCGCGCGGGCGCTCCGCCCCGACCTGCCGCAGGTCGCGGTCTTCGACACCGCGTTCCACACCACCATGCCGGAGTCGGCGGCCCGGTACGCCATCGACGTGGAGACGGCGGACGCACACCGGATCCGCCGCTACGGCTTCCACGGCACCTCGCACGCGTACGTCTCGCGCGAGACGGCGAAGCTGCTGGGCAAGGACCCGGCGGAGGTGAACGTGATCGTGCTGCACCTGGGCAACGGCGCGTCCGCGTCCGCGGTGGCCGGCGGCCGGTGCGTGGACACCTCGATGGGGCTCACTCCGTTGGAGGGCCTGGTGATGGGCACCCGTTCGGGCGACGTGGACCCGGCGGTCACCTTCCACCTCAAGCGGGTGGCGGGCATGTCGACGGACGAGATCGACGTGCTGCTGAACAAGAAGAGCGGGCTCGTGGGGTTGTGCGGCGACAACGACATGCGGGAGATCCGCCGGCGCATCGACGAGGGCGACGAGCGGGCGCGGCTGGCGTTCGAGATCTACGTGCACCGGCTGAAGAAGTACATCGGGGCGTACTACGCGGTGCTCGGCCGGGTGGACGCGGTCGCGTTCACGGCCGGCGTCGGCGAGAACGCGGCCTTCGTGCGGGAGGCTGCGATCGCGGGCCTCGAAGAGTTGGGACTGGTCGTCGACGGGGAGCTGAACGCCGAGCGGTCGTCGCGGGCGCGGATCGTCTCGCCGGTGTACGCCCGGGTCGCGGTGGCGGTCGTCCCCACGGACGAGGAGTTGGAGATCGCACGTCAGACATTCGATCTGGTCTCCGCCAATTCACTCGCCTGAGCGAATGTCCGCCCATTTGTATCTTCCGCTAGACGGAATATTCCGAGTCGAAACAAACCGATAGGATCCGCCTTATGCGCCGTTCCAAAATCGTCTGCACACTGGGCCCCGCCGTCGACTCGTACGAGCAGCTGAAAGCGCTCATCGAGGCCGGGATGAACGTGGCCCGCTTCAACATGAGCCACGGCAACCACGCCGACCACCAGGGCCGCTACGAGCGCCTACGGCGGGCTTCCGCGGACACCGGCCGGGCGATCGGCGTGCTCATCGACCTCCAGGGCCCCAAGATCCGTCTGGAGACCTTCGCCGAGGGACCCGTCGAGCTGGTGCGCGGTGACGAGTTCACCATCACCACCGAGGACGTGCCCGGCGACCGCACCATCTGCGGCACCACCTACAAGGGCCTGCCCGGGGACGTCGCGAAGGGCGACCAGGTCCTCATCAACGACGGCAACGTCGAACTGCGGGTCGTGGAGGTCGACGGCCAGCGGGTGAAGACCATCGTCGTCGAGGGCGGCGTGATCTCGGACCACAAGGGCATCAACCTCCCCGGCGCCGCGGTCAACGTGCCCGCGCTCTCCGACAAGGACGTGGAGGACCTGCGCTTCGGTCTGGAGATGGGCTGCGACCTGGTCGCGCTCTCCTTCGTCCGGGACGCCGGTGACGTCCGGGACGTCCACAAGGTGATGGACGAGGTCGGCCGGCGCGTTCCGGTGATCGCCAAGGTCGAGAAGCCGCAGGCCGTGGAGAACATGCAGGACGTCGTGATGGCCTTCGACGGCGTCATGGTGGCCCGCGGGGACCTGGCCGTCGAGTATCCGCTCGAAAAGGTCCCGATGGTGCAGAAGCGCCTCATCGAGCTGTGCCGCCGCAACGCCAAGCCGGTGATCGTGGCGACCCAGATGATGGAGTCGATGATCACCAACTCGCGGCCGACGCGCGCGGAGGCGTCCGACGTCGCCAACGCGATCCTGGACGGCGCGGACGCGGTGATGCTCTCCGCGGAGTCCTCGGTGGGCGCCTACCCGCTGGAGACCGTCAAGACGATGTCGAAGATCGTCACCGCGGCGGAGGGCGAACTGCTCTCCAAGGGCCTGCAGCCGCTGGTGCCGGGCAAGAAGCCGCGCACCCAGGGCGGTTCGGTGGCCCGCGCCGCCTGTGAGATCGCGGACTTCCTGGACGGCAAGGCGCTGATCGCCTTCACCCAGTCCGGCGACACGGCGCGACGGCTGTCCCGCTACCGCGTCTGCCAGCCGATCCTGGCCTTCACCACCGAGGAGTCCACCCGCAACCAGCTCACGCTGAGCTGGGGCGTGGAGTCCTTCGTCGTGCCGCACGTCGACAACACCGACGCGATGGTGGACCTGGTGGACGCGGAGCTGTCCAAGCTCCAGCGCTACAACGACGGCGACACCATGATCATCACGGCCGGCTCGCCGCCCGGCGTCCCGGGCACCACGAACATGGTGCGGGTGCACCACCTGGGCTCCAAGGCCTGACGGCCGGCCCGAAGGCATTCACGGCGGTGCCCCGGTCCGGTGCGGACCGGGGCACCGCCGTATCACGTGCAGCTACGTGGCGTCGTAGTCGCCCGGTGTGAAATAGTTGTGCAGGCCGGGCACCGTCAGCGTGCCGCCGAACTGGCCGGCCTGGCGGACCGTCACGTCCGTGAAGATCGCCAGCGGTACGTTCAGCGGCGGCGGCTTCTCGGGGCTGAAGGTGACCGGGATGATCCCGAAGAGGTCGCCCTTCAGCTCCTCGGTGTACATCGTCACGGTGCCGTTGCGGATGGTGGAGGTGGACCCCTCGTCCGCCGCCACGTGCATCGTCGTGTTTCCGGGGCCGTCCACCAGCTGGTGCAGGTCCCTGATGTCGATGCTGCTCGCGGTGAACTTCAGCACCGGTTTGACCGTGCCGCCACCGGTCCGCACTTCGACGATGCCTTTGTAGTCCAGGCCCGCCAGCGTGAGCTTGGTGCTCTTGAGGATCCACGGCTTGTCGGGGAGGTCGGGGATGCCCGGCTCCAACTCGGCTTCCGCCAGCGCCTCGGGGTCGGGGGTGGGGCACGGGAAGCGGGGTTTGGCCCCGTCGGGTATGTCCCCGTCCTTCTTCGGTTCGAGCCCCTTGGCGTCCTCGGCCAGCTCCTCGACCTCGGCCCCGGCCTCCTCGGCGGCCTTGCGGATGGCCTCCTCGGTCCCGTCGGCGCCGGCGGCGACCGAGTCCTCGTCCTCGTCGGCCGGCTCCCGTACGGTGTCGGGCTCGGCGGGCCGTGCGGCGTCCGGCTTCTTCGGGGGCTCGGTGGACGGCTTCGGGTCGGCCGCCGGGGGCGGGGTCGCCTTCGGCGGGGGCTTCGGCGGCGGGGTCGTCGGCGGCGGCGTCTGCTTGCCCTTGTCGCCCACGCCGAAGAAGTCCCGCAACGCGTCCCCGACCCCCAACGGGTCCCAGGGGTCGCGGGCCTTGGTCTCGCCGGGCGTGGCCTTCGGTGGCGGCGACGACGAGTTGGCTCCGGCGCCGGTCGCCGTGGCGTCCTGCGCGGCCTGCGCCGCCGAGGGCAGCTCGCCGGGCTTCGCGTCGTCCCGCCCGTCGTCCCCCGCGTGCCCGTCCTGCCCGTCCCGCCCGTCGTCCCCGTCCGGGTCAGCGGCGGCGGACTCCCCCGGCGCCGGATCCGGCTCCCGCTCCGGCCCGTCCGAAGGCTTCGCGCTCTCCGACGGCTTCGGGGACGCGCTTTCCCCGGGCTTCGTCGACTTCTTGGACTCTTCCGGCTTCTCGGTTGCGTGCGGCTCGTCCGACCGGGTCACGCACGGCCCCGGCGCGAAGGGGATGTCCTTGTTGTCGGCGAGGGCCGCCTTGGGGGTGAGGCCCATTCCGACGAAGACGGCGGTCGGCATGGCCGCCAGGGCTATCGCCTTCCCGGCCGGCCGCTGGAGCTTGCTCAACAGCGACTTCTTCGGGGCGGCGTGCCGAGGGCCCTTCTTGCCCCGCGCCCCATCGCCGTCGGCACCCGTCCCGGCCCCGGTCAGCGGTGTGACGTCACCCTGCACTGTTCCTCCCGCCGTGGGGGTCGATGGTCGTCTTCTCGTGCGGGTCGACCGGCTCCGCGCTCATCGGCGCCAGCGCGGCCGGGGGCGTCTCGGCCCGCTCCGGGGGCGCGACGGGCTCCGCCTCGTGCACGATCGGCTTCCCGGGCACCCAGGAGACGGAGAGCGCACCGCCGAGCAGTGCGAAGACGAAGCCGATCACGAAGCCGCCCAGATTGGCGACCGGGATCGAGATCAGGGCGAGCAGGATGGCGGCCACCCCGGCGAACACCCGCACGATGTGGTGGAACCACATCGTGAGCCCCAGGGTGACCAACAGCACGCCGATGATCAGCGAGCCCGCGCCCGCGGTCGTCGACATGGAGAGCGTCAGATGCCCCAACTTCAGGCTCGCGTAGGGGAAGTAGGCGATCGGGATGCCGCCGATGAGAGTGAACAGCCCCGCCCAGAACGGCCGTTGGCCCCGCCAGTCGCGGAACCTTCGCCAGAGGGTCCGGGTGTAGTGCTCGTTTCGCCCCGTGGCCATGGAGTCGGCGCTCATGGAAAACAGCTCCCTGGAACTGGTGTCGCTGGGTGGAGAGTGGGCGGGCGGCCGGCGCCGTGAGGGGGTTTCTGACGGATCTTTCAAAAGCCCCCTGAGGCGTCACCGCCCGCCCGGGCGGTCGACCGTCAGTAACACTCGACCTTCGGGCCGTCGCCCTTGTGCAGACGCATCTTCAGGCCGCCCAGCTTGAAGGTGCCGGCGGTGGTCGCCCACGCCTTCTGCTTGACGCCGGTCAGCACGGCTCGATCGGCCTGCTGCGCAAAGCTGTTGGGCAGGACCTTGTCCTTCACGATCGGGCCCTTGCCGCCCTTGCGCGAGTCGGTGTCCTTCGCCGCGACACCGATGTCAATGTTGGTGAACTTGGCGTCGCCGTCGAGCTCGGAGATGTCGAGGTAGAGGTTCTCCGCCTCGACCGTCTTCTTCCCCTCGCCCGCACGGAGCTGGAGCGTGATCTTCCCCAACAACGGCACGTCGGTGACGACCGACTGGCACATGTTCTTGATGGTCGCCGACTGGAACGTCGAGATGGCGACCGGGTGCTGGGTCTTCTCGTCGCCGTCCATCTTCTTGTAGCCCATGTCCAGGCCGCCGTACTGCGCGAACCCGGTGCCGTCGAGCTTGCCTGCCGTGACCTTGAACTCCTGGCCGGACACCGCGAAGGACGCGGCGAGCGCCCCCTGTGCCAGCCCGATGCCTATGGCGGCCGTGGCCGCCACGCTCGGCACCATGACTAGGGCGAACCGCTTCCATCTGGTTCCGCCACGAGTCATCGACTCCATGACTTTCCTCCTTCTCGGACGTACACCCCGAGACGGACCCGTCCGTCACGAGGTGGGAGAAGCGCTACGTCCCCGGGAAGAAGAGCGCCCGCGAGTCCAGGCGCGTACCGCGACCGAAACACCGGCGATCACCCCCGAGCGACAACCACTGATCGCGCCTGACGCGTCATGCGCAACCTCGGGTCGGACAGGCCCTGCCGTTCGGCAGGAACCCCCCTGTCCGCGTCCGGCGGTGTGCCGGCCGGCCCGGTGGGGACCCAGGACCGCGGGCACGGCCGGGGAGCCGGGCCGGTGCAGTATTGGACCGAGCGTCGCCGATCGTGGTCCATTCACGGCCTCGACACAAGGGGCTTCATTACTGACGAGTAACGACCCGATAACCACACACCGGCCACGTGTTCCCGCGCAGGCACACAGGGTGCACCGGCTCTCCACGGCATAGCGGGGCAAGAGCACCAAAAGGCGGACAGCCGGAGCGAGTTGATTTACTGCGAGTAACAGCACCCCTCTTTGCCAAGATTTGACAAAGAGGGGCGGTGCTTCGTCACTGCGCCAAAAAACGGCGCACTCCTACGGTACTCAGTACAGCGCGCGGGCCAGCGCCGAACGGGCCGCGGTCACCCGGGGGTCGTCGGCCCCGACCACCTCGAAGAGCTCCAACAGCCGTACGCGCGCCGCGTCCCGGTCCTCACCGCGGGTCCGGCGCACGGTCTCGACCAGCCGCCCGAAGGCGTCCTCCACGTGCCCGCCGACCAGGTCCAGATCGGCCGCGGCGACCTGGGCGGCCACGTCGTCCGGCCGGGCCGCCGCGTCCTGTCGCACCTCGTTCGGGTCCAAGTCCTTGACCCGGCCGAGCAGTTCGGCCTGGGCGAGCCCCAGCTTCGCCTCGGTGTTCCCGGGGTCCTCCGACAGCACGTTCTTGTACGCCTGCACCGCGCCGGCGAAGTCGCCCGCGTCCAGCGCCTGCACGGCCGCGGCCAGCGCCGCGTCGTACGGTCCGACCGGCTCGGGGGCCGGGGCGGCGGGACCTTCGCCCTCGCCGCCCTCCGCGGCGACCGCGATGCCGGTCAGGCCGAAGCGCTGCTCGGCGACCTGGATGAGCTGGTCCAGGGTGTCCCGGATCTGGCGTTCGGGGGCGGCGCCCTGGAAGAGGGGCAGCGCCTGCCCGGCGACGACGGCGAACACCGCGGGGATGCCCTGCACGCCGAACTGCTGCATCAGCAGCTGGTTGGCGTCCACGTCGATCTTGGCGAGCAGGAAACGGCCGTTGTACTCCGTCGCCAGCCGCTCCAGGAGGGGCCCGAGCTGCTTGCAGGGCTCGCACCACTCGGCCCAGAAGTCGATGACGACCGGGACTTCGGTCGAGCGCTGCAGGACGTCGCGCTCGAAGCCCGCCTCGTCGACGTCGATCACCAGGTCGGAGGGGGTCACGGCACCGCCGCCGCCCTGGCGTGCGGCCTCGGCCCGCGCCTGCTCCGCCTTGGCCTTGGCCTCGTTGGCCGCCTTCACCGCGGCGAGGTCGACGACGCCGCTCATGGACATGTTCCTAGGCTGCATGAGTACATCCTCCCCCCTTCGCGCGCGCAAGTGAAAAGCACCCCGAAAGCTCGGAGGCTGAGGGCCTGTCTTGGCGCACGGTCCCCACCCTGCGCCGGTGGTTGTCGCGGAGAGCCGATCACGGCTTTCGCTACGGGTCGTAGCGTAACTGTGCCCGCCGGGTGCCGGGTGGGACGCCTCCCGTGAACTGCCTCACAGCGATCCTCCTACCCGCCGGTATCGTCTCGGGCATGCAGAGCCGTACGGGCCGTCCCCGGAGCGCGGGGACCGACACCGCGATCCTCGACGCCACACGGGCCGCGCTCGTGGACCTCGGCTGGTCGAAGCTGACCATGGGGGACGTGGCCACCCGCGCCGGGGTCGCCAAGACGACGCTGTACCGGCGCTGGTCCAACAAGAACGAACTCGTGGTGGACGCGGTGGCCGTGATCTTCGACGAGCTGCGCCTGCCCGACCTCGGCAGCCTCACCGCCGACGTGCAGGCCGTGGTCCTCCAGTTCGCGGCGCTGCTGGAGCGCCCGGAGGCCAGGACGGCGCTGATGGCCGTGGTGGCGGAGGCCACCCGCGACGAGGCGCTGCGCCACCGCATCCGCACGGCGATCGTGGACCGGCAAAAGCGCCTGGTCCTGGAGGGCCGGGCGCGGGCGCAGGCCCGCGGGGAGCTGCCGTACGAGGACGACCCGGCGCGGGCCGCGCTCCGGGCCGACCTGATCTTCGACGTGATCGCCGGCGCCGTCGTCCACCGCGCGCTGGTGAGCGCGGAGCCGGTGGACGAGGCGTGGGCGAGCGACTTCACGGCCCTGCTGCTGTTGGGCCTGGGACGCTTCTGACGGCCCGGAACGGACCGGCCCGGGCCCTGCTGGACCCGGGCCGGGAGGCCGGGCTCGGGCGTCAGAAGCCGGGCGGCTCCGTGTACGTGCCCCATTCGTCGCGCAGCGCGTCGCAGATCTCGCCCAGGGTGGCCTCCGCGCGTACGGCGTCGAGCATCGGCCCGATCATGTTCGCCCCGTCGCGCGCGGCCACCAGCATGGCGGTCAGGGCGCCGCGCACCGCCGCGTCGTCGCGCCGGTCGCGCCGCTCGGCCAGGGTGCGCACCTGCTCGCGCTCGACCTCGTGGCTGACCCGCAGGATCTCCAGGTCGCCGGTGACCGAGCCCTCGTGCACATTGACGCCGACGACCCTTTTGTCGCCCTTCTCCAGCGACTGCTGGTAGCGGAACGCGGACTCCGCGATCTCACCGGTGAACCAGCCGTCCTCGATGCCGCGCAGGATGCCGGAGGTCATGGGCCCGATCGGGTGCTGGCCGTCGGGGTGCGCCCGGCGTCCGCGCTCCTTGATCTGGTCGAAGACCTTCTCGGCGTCGGCCTCGATGCGGTCGGTGAGCTGCTCGACGTACCAGGACCCGCCGAGCGGGTCCGCGACGTTGGCCACGCCGGTCTCTTCCATCAGCACCTGCTGGGTGCGCAGGGCGATCTCCGCGGCCTGCTGGCTGGGGAGCGCGAGGGTCTCGTCGAGTGCGTTGGTGTGCAGCGAGTTGGTGCCGCCGAGGACCGCGGACAGCGCCTCCACCGCGGTGCGCACGACGTTGTTGTACGGCTGCTGGGCGGTGAGCGAGACGCCCGCGGTCTGGGTGTGGAAGCGCAGCCACTGCGCCTTGTCGCTCTTGGCGCCGTACACGTCGCGCATCCAGCGGGCCCAGATCCGCCGGGCGGCCCGGAACTTGGCGATCTCCTCGAAGAAGTCGAGGTGCGCGTCGAAGAAGAAGGAGAGCCCGGGCGCGAAGACGTCCACGTCCAGGCCGCGGCTGAGGCCGAGCTCCACGTATCCGAAGCCGTCGGCGAGGGTGTACGCCAGCTCCTGCGCGGCGGTCGCCCCGGCCTCGCGGATGTGGTAGCCGGAGACGGAGAGCGGCTTGTACGCGGGGATGCCGGCGGCGCAGTGCTCCATCAGGTCCCCGATCAGCCGCAAGTGCGGCTCGGGCTGGAACAGCCACTCCTTCTGGGCGATGTACTCCTTGAAGATGTCCGTCTGGAGGGTGCCGTTGAGCACGGCGGGATCGACGCCCTGACGCTCGGCGGCGACCAGGTACATGCAGAAGACCGGCACGGCCGGGCCGCTGATCGTCATGGAGGTCGTGACGTCGCCGAGCGGGATGTCCTTGAAGAGGACCTCCATGTCGGCGGCGGAGTCGATCGCCACGCCGCAGTGGCCGACCTCGCCGAGCGAGCGGGGGTCGTCGGAGTCCCGCCCCATCAGCGTGGGCATGTCGAACGCGACGGAGAGCCCGCCGCCGCCGGCGGCCAGGATCATCTTGTAGCGCTCGTTCGTCTGCTCGGCGTTGCCGAAGCCGGCGAACTGGCGGATCGTCCAGGTGCGACCGCGGTAGCCGGTGGGGTGCAGCCCGCGGGTGAAGGGGTACTCACCCGGCCACCCGATGCGTTCGAACCCCTCGTACGCATCGCCGGGCCGCGGCCCGTAGACCGGCTCCACGGGGTCCCCGGAGAGCGTGCTGAAGTCCGCGTCGCGCTTGCGGGCCTTGTCGTATCGGGCCTGCCAGCGGAGGCGGCCCTCTTCAATGGCGTCGGCGTCCATGGAACCAATTTACTAGGACGTCCAACTAAATGTCGATGCGAGTGCGCTGCGCTGTGCTTGCGGGTGCGGGTGCGGGGCGAGCTTGCCCCGTGCGGCCCGGGCTTCTGGGGGCGCTGGGGGTCCCCCCGTGACCGCAGGGCACAGGGGGCGGAACTGCGCGACAAGCCCACCACCGGGCCGCAGGCGCGAAGAAGCCGCAACCGGCTACGGCTCGCGAGGGGCTCGGGTTACGCCTTCGCGGGCTCGGGCGACCCTGCCGCGATCAGGGCCTGGGCCTCGCGGGTGATTTTGGGCTCGACGAAGAAGGAGGCCACCGGGATGCAACCCGCCGCCAGCACCCACAGCAGCTTGCCGAAGGGCCACTTCGCCTTGGACCCCAGGTCGAACGCGAAGATCACGTAGACGATGAAGAGGACGCCGTGGATCTGCGAGATCACCATGGTGTCGCCCGTGCTGAAGCCGTACTTCAACACGATGGCCCCGGTGAACACCAACAGCCAGACGGCGGTGATGTAGGCCATCACCCGGTAGCGGGTCAGCACGGTTTGTTTCATGGGCCGAGCCTAACGGGGCCCGGATACCACCCCGCGCCCGGGGTGTCCAGCCCGCGGGCCGCCGGGCCCGCGGCTCACGCCTCGTCGAAGTCCCGCGCAGCCACCCGCAGCGGTCGCAGCATCGCGAAGAGCTCCCCGCACTCCTCCGCGTCGTACGCCCCCAGCCCGAAGTCCATCGCCATCAGGTCCCGGGTGGCCGCCTCGACCACCTCGCGGCCCTTCTCGGTGATGGAGGCGAGGGTGCCCCGGCCGTCGTTCGGGTTGGGCCGTTTGTCGACGAGGCCGGACTTGACCAGCCGGTCCACGGTGTTCGTCACGGACGTGGGGTGCACCATCAGCCGCTCGCCGATCTTCGACATAGGCAGCTCGCCCGCCTTGGAGAAGGTCAGCAGCACCAGCGCCTCGTACCGGGCGAAGGTCAGGCCGTACGGCTTGACGACGGCGTCGACCTCGGCGAGCAGGATCTGGTGGGCCCGCATGATCGAGGTGATCGCGGCCATCGAGGGCACGGGCCCCCAGCGCTGGCGCCACAACTCGTCGGCGCGGGCGATCGGATCGAAGGACAGGCTGAGCGGCTTGGACACGCGCCCGACCCTACCCAGTGGCCCTCCCGCGCTCAGCCCCGTCTCACCTTTCGATCCAGGACGGAGAAGACCCCGCCGAGCGCAGTGCTCGGCGGGGTCGCCGACCGGCGGTCGGGGGTGCCGGTCGGAAGTCGCAGACCCGGTCGCGGGCCGGAGCGGGCCGTCGCGGGCCCGTCGGGAGCGCGTCGCGGACTACGCGGGGTTCACCGTGCCCTCGCGGCGCGCGCGGGAGGCGATCACCTCGTCCTCCGCCGCCCGCTTGAGCTTGCGCTCCGCCACGAAGCCGCCGAACGGCAGCACCGAGAGGACGAAGTACAGCGCCGCGGTCTTCAGGTCCCACTTCGTGCGGTTCCAGGCGTCGGCCCAGAACAGGACGTAGATGATGAAGAGGATGCCGTGGATCATGCCGAGCGCGGGCACCGCGTTGAAGTCCGTGGTGCGCTTCAGCACCGACGCGATCATCAACAGGATGAAGGAGACGGCCTCCGGCGCCGAGACGAGGCGGAGACGGTGGAGGGACGAGGCGGTCTTGATGTCCACGGCGGATGCACCTTCGATGGGAGACGATCTTGTGAACGCGCTCACAAGCGCTGCCCCATTCTGCCAGCCTCCTTTGCCAAGCCTTTGTCCGGGGTGGGGCTACGACGCCGTGATCCTCCTTGAGTACCTGTTCGTACCGGGTTGCGCCGGATACGGTCGCTCCGTGGCAACGTTTCGACTCCAGGGGAGCAAGGTGCTCGCGGTCGACATGACCGGCGACGCCGTCAAGGCGAAGAACGGGTCGATGGTCGCGTACGACGGCCAGATGGCCTTCAAGAAGCTCACCGGCGGCGGCGAGGGCATCCGCGGCATGGTGACCCGCCGGCTCACCGGCGAACAGATGACGCTGATGGAGGTCAAGGGCCAGGGCACCTGCTTCTTCGCGGACCGCGCGTCGGAGATCAACCTCGTCGCGCTGCGCGGCGACAAACTGTACGTCGAGTCCAGCAACCTGCTGGCGACGGACGGCGGGCTGCGCACCGGCACCACCTTCACCGGCCTGCGCGGCGGGGCGAGCGGCAACGGCCTGTTCACCACCACCGTCGAGGGCAGCGGCCAGGTCGCGATCACCTCGGACGGCCCGGCCGTGGTGCTGCGCGTGACCCCGCAGTACCCGCTCTCCGTCGACCCCGGCGCGTACGTGGCCCACCAGGGCTCCCTGCGCCAGAACTTCCAGTCCGGGGTCACCTTCCGCACCTTCATGGGCGAGGGCGGCGGCGAGGCGTTCCAGATCCGCTTCGAGGGCGACGGACTCGTCTACGTGCAGCCCAGCGAGCGCAACACGATCGGGGGCGACGTCTAGGTGTCTTCCTTCCGGGAGATCAACTCCAGGCTGATCGAGGTGACCGTCGCCCCGGGGCAGCGGCTGTTCAGCCAGCGCGGCGCGATGATCGCCTACCGCGGCGACGTCAGCTTCACCCCGAACATCGCCGGCGGCCGGGGCGGCATCGCCTCGATGATCGGCCGCCGGGTCGCCGGCGAGGCCACCCCGCTGATGACGGTGGAGGGCAGCGGCACGGTGATGTTCGGACACGGCGGCCACCACGTCCAGGTCGTCCACCTCACCGGGGACACCCTGTACGTGGAGGCGGACCGGCTGCTCGCCTTCGAGGGGACCTTGGAGCAGGGCACGATGTTCATGGGCTCGCAGGGCGGGGTCATGGGCATGGTGCGCGGCCAGGTCAGCGGCCAGGGCCTGTTCACCACCACGCTGCGCGGCCACGGCGCGGTCGCGGTGATGGCGCACGGCGGCGTGGTCGAGCTGCCGATCGCCCCCGGGCGCCCGGTCCACGTGGACCCGCAGGCGTACGTGGCGCACCACGGCGACGTGCGGAACAAGCTCTCCACCGCGCTCGGCTGGCGCGACATGGTGGGGCGCGGCTCGGGCGAGGCGTTCCAGTTGGAGCTCAGCGGCAGCGGTGCGGTGTACGTCCAGGCGTCGGAGGAGAAGCTGTGACCGTTCCGAGCGGCCCCGTGGCCCTTGATCCGATGACGTTGCCGAGCGACGACAACGTCAACCCGTACACCTTCTGTGTGGAACTGAAGGGGAGCCAGTGGTTCCTCCAGAAGGGCAAGATGATCGCCTATTACGGGCAGATCGAGTTCAACGGCATCGGGCACGGCCGGCTCGACCGGCTGCTGCGCACCTCGTTCCACTCGCCGCTGCACGCGGGCGACTGGGTGGTGGCCGAGGGCAGCGGCAAGATGCTGTTGGCGGACCGGGCGTTCGACGTGAACTCCTTCGACCTGGACGAGGGCAATCTGACGATCCGCGCCGGGAACCTGCTGGCCTACCAGCCGTCGCTGGCGCTGAAGCAGTCGATCGTGCCGGGCTTCCTGACCCTGATCGGCACGGGGAAGTTCGTGGCCGCTTCGAACGGTCCGGTGGTCTTCATGGAGCCCCCGATCCGGGTGGATCCGCAGGCGCTGGTGGGGTGGGCGGACTGCCCCTCGCCCTGTCACCACTACGACCACGGGTACATGACGGGGGTGATGGGCGGGGTGCGCGCGCTGACGGGCATCGGCGGGGCGTCCGGCGAGGAGCACCAGTTCGACTTCGTGGGTGCCGGGACGGTGCTGCTGCAGTCCTCCGAGGCGCTGTTGCCCGACGTGACGACGGGGGAGCCGCCGGCGCAGGCGGGCGTGCCGTCGGGGCACGGCGGGGGGCAGGGGCAGCACGGCTCCGCACCGCGCCTGCCGGGTCAACTGGGCGACCTCCAACGCCGCTTCGGGCTGTGAACGGAGGCATGCGGAGCGTGACACCGTAGCCAAACCCCCCTCGCGTGCTGCGTACACTGCGCATTCACACGACGGGCTGCCGCGCACGGCGCTCCGCAGGCCCCGTGGACCGAACCCTGCGAACCCTCCGGGCCCCCCGGACCGACGACTTTCCGCCCCGACGATCTTCCGACCCAAAAATAGTCCGTCTTTCAACTTCTTTAGGTAGAATCCACATATGGAGACCGAGACGGCCACCCGCTGGCTCACCGATGACGAGCAGACCACCTGGCGTGCCCACCTGGACGTCAACAGGTTGTTGATGCACCAGCTCGAAAGGGACCTCCAGCCGTTCGGCCTGACCCTCAACGACTACGAGATCCTGGTCAACCTCTCGGAGTCCGACGACCTGCGGATGCGGATGAGCGACCTGGCCGCCGCGACGCTCCAGTCCAAGAGTCGCCTCTCCCACCAGATCACCCGCATGGAGAACGCGGGCCTGGTACGCCGGGAGAACTGCGAGTCGGACCGCCGCGGGCTGTTCGCGGTGCTCACCGAACACGGCATCGCGACCATGCGCCGGGTGGCGCCCCACCACGTCGCATCCGTGCGCCGGCACTTCATCGACCTGATGTCCCCCGAGGCCCTGACGGGCCTGCGGGACTCGCTGCTTCCCGTGGTGGACCACCTGCGCGGGCAGCGCGGCAAACTCTGACCCGACGCCGTCTCCTCACAGCGCGGGCAGCCGCAGCACGAACTGCGCGCCGCCCGCCGGGGACCGCTCCACCGTGAGCGTCCCGCCGTGCCGCCGTGCGACGTCCCGCGCGATGGCGAGGCCGAGACCCGCGCCTCCCTCGTCGCGCGAGCGGGCGTCGTCGAGCCGTACGAACCGCTCGAAGATCCGCTCCCGCTCGTCGTCCGGCACGCCCGTCCCGTCGTCCGCGACGGACAGCACCGCGAAGTCGCCCTCGCGCCGGACGGAGACCTCGACCGACGCCCGGGCGTGCCGCTGGGCGTTGTCGAGGAGGTTGCCCAGCACCCGGGCGAGCTGCCCGTGCGAGCCGGCCACCTCGACGCCGTCCGGCACGTCCACGGCCGCCGGCACCCGGTCTCCGGCGCGCTGCGACGCCTCCTCGCGCACCAGCGCCGACAGGTCCAGCCGGGTCCGCCCCGGCTGCTCCCCCGCGTCCAGCCGGGCCAGCAACAGCAGGTCAGCGGCGAGCTGTTGGAGCCGTACGGTGTCCGCCACGGCGCCCGGCACGTCCAACAGCTCCGGGTGCGCCTCGCCGACCTCCAGCTGGGTGCGGAGCGAGGCGATCGGGCTGCGCAGCTCGTGCGAGGCGTCCGCCACGAACCGCCGCTGCCGCTCCACGGACGCCTCCAGCGCCGCCAGCGTCTCGTTGGTGGTTGCGGCGAGCCGGGCCACCTCGTCCCCGGTGGCGGGCTCCGGCACCCGCCGCGTCAGATCCTCCGAAGCGGTGATCGCGGCCATCTCGGCGCGAATGTCCTCCACCGGCTTCAGCGCGCGCCGGGTCACCAGCCAGGTCACCGATGCGACGACGACGAGGAGCGGCGGCAGGCCGATGAGCATCGCCTCGCGCACCGACCCCACGGCGTCCTGCTCCACGGTGAGCGGCGCGCCCGCGTAGACCGTGACGGTGCGGCCGGCGCCCGTGGTCGCCTCCACGGCGGCGAAGACGTAGTCGGCGGAGTCCCCGTCCACCGTCGCCGCGCCCTTGACGAACCGCGGCTCCTTTGCGGAGACCTCGCCGCGCTCGGGGTCGTCGGCGTCCTGGTCTTCCCGGTCGCCGTCGTCGTCGTCCTCGCCCGGCGGCAGCGGCTCGGGCTTCACGCCGCTCGCTCCGGTGCCGGAGATCCGCTCCAACTCGTCGCTGACCGCGACGACCCGCCCGTCCTCGTCGACGACCTGCACGGGTCGGTCGTCCGTGGACGGGATCGTCAGCGTGCCGCTCGCCGTGTCGCCCTCCCGCGCGACCTGCGCGGCGACTTCCCTGGCGGTGACCTCGGCCTGGAGCTCCGCCTGGTCGGAGAGGTAGGCGCGCAGCACCAGGAGCACCGCGGCGCCGGCGAGGACCAGGGCGACGGCGACGACCGCGGTGGCGCCGAGCGCGGCCTTCGCCCGTACGGACCTCATCGCCCGCCACCCGCTTCGGGCGGGGCGACGAGGCGGTAGCCCGCGCCGCGCACGGTCTGGATGCGCGGGGCGCCCACCTTGCGGCGCAGCGCGCTGATGTACACCTCGATGATGTTGGGGTCGCCGTCGTACGCGAAGTCCCACACGTGCTCCAGGATCTGCGCCTTGCTGACGACCTCCCCGGCGCGCACGGCGAGCTGCTCCAGGACCGCGAACTCCTTCGCCGTCAGCGCGACCTCGTCCGCGCCGCGGAACACCCGGCGGGCCGCGGTCTCCACCCGCAGGTCGCCGACGAGCAGCACCGGCGACCCGCCGCCGCGTCCGCGCCGGCGCAGCAGCGCCTTGACCCTGGCGACGAGGACGACGTACGAGAAGGGCTTGGTCAGGTAGTCGTCGGCGCCGGTGTCCAGGCCCTCGGCCTCGTCGTACTCGCCGTCCTTGGCGGTCAGCATCAGGATCGGCACCTCGTTGCCGGCGGCGCGCAGGGCGGCGCAGACGCGGTAGCCGTTCATGCCGGGCAGCATGATGTCGAGGACGACCAGGTCGTACGCGCCCTCCGCGGCCCGGTGCAGCCCCTCCAGGCCGTCGTGGACCACGTCCACGGCGTACCCCTCGGCGGTCAGGCCCCGGGCGAGGGAGAGGGCCAGCCGCTTCTCGTCCTCCACGATCAGCAAACGCATGCGCCAAGGGTCGCAAACCGAAGCTGAAGATCCCTTCAGGCGGCTTCAGGCTGCGTTCAGGGTCCCCCCGCCAGATTGGTGGTCGTCCAGTCAACGACGCACCACCTCGATGGGGAGGACCCCTCCATGAAGCGCAAGATCGTGATCGCCACCGCCGTGGCAGCGGCACTTTTGACCGGCGGCGCCTACACGGCGGTGGCCGCGACCGACGACCCCGCGGCGGCGAAGGTCCCCGCGAAGGTCTCCGTCGATGAGGCGACGAAGGCGGCGCTGGCCGAGGTCCCGGGCACGGTGGAGTCGGTGGATCGCGATGACGACGACAACGGCGGCTGGGACGTCGAGATCCGCGGCACCGACGGCAAGGAGAGCGAGGTGCGGGTCGACGCGGAGTCGGGGAAGGTGAGCGTCACGGACCGGGATGACGCGGATGACGACGACCGCGACGACGATGACCGCGACGACCGGGACGATGACCGCGACGACGCGCCCAAGGGCGTCAAGGTCACGTCCCAGCAGGCCGCTGACGCCGCCCTCGCGCTCCACCCCGGCACGGTCACCGAGATCGACTTCGACGACGACGGCTGGGAGGTCGAGGTCCGCGGCAAGGACGGCGGTTCGCACGAGGTCCACGTCGACGCGAAGACGGCGAAGGCGACGCCGGACCGCGACGACGACTGACCCCCGCTCGCGGGCCGGCGTGACGTGCGCGCCGCAACACCGCGGGCGCGTCCACCGCTGCGGCCCGGTGGGACTTGTCGCGCACTTCCGCCCCCTGCGCCCGGAGGGCGTGGGGGCCCCAGCGCCCCTGACAATCCCGCCATAGCCCTGCGGGAGCGTTGGTCTCTGCGGCCCGGTGGGGCTTGTTCGCGCAGTTCCCCGCGCCCCTAAAACCCCCGCCGTTGCCCTGCGGGTGCGTTGGTTCCTGCGGACCGTGAATGGTTGCTCTCGCAGGTCCGCCCCCTACGCCCAGAGCGCGTGGGCATTTAGGGGCGCGGGGAACTGCGCGAACAAGCCACCCACCGGCTGGTAGAGACCAACGCTCCCGCAGGGCAACGGCGAGGTTGTCCAGGGGCGCGGGGAACTGCGCGACAAGCCACCCACGGTCCGCAGGAACCAACGACGCCGCAGGGCAACGGCGGGAGGTTGGGGGCGCTGGGGGTCCCCCCACGCCCTCTGGGCGTAGGGGGAGGAACTGCGCGAACAGCCCCGGACAGCCCGCAGGCGGGCACAAGCAGGTCGCACCACGGCGCCCGCGCTGCCAAGCGCAAGCACGCGCTACGCGCTGGTGACGCTCGCCACCAGTTCGTCCGCCGCGCCGTAGGGGTCCAGCTCGCCCGAGACGACGCGCGCCGCCAGCGCGCCCACGCGGCTGTCGCCGTGGAGGTCCGCCAAGTCCGCGATCCGGCTCCGCAGCGCGGTGACCGCGATCGTCTCCACCTCCCCCGCCGCCCTCCGCAGGCGGCGCTCCGCCAGCACCCCCCGCTCCTCCATCCACGCGCGGTGCTTCTCCAGCGCCTCGACGACCTCGTCCACGCCCTCCGCCCGCGCGGCGACCGTCTTCACGATCGGGGGCCGCCAGTCCCCGGGGCCGCGCGCCTCCCCCAACCCCAGCATGTGGTTCAGCTCCCGCGCCGTCGCGTCCGCGCCGTCGCGGTCCGCCTTGTTCACCACGTACACGTCGCCGATCTCCAAGATGCCCGCCTTCGCGGCCTGGATGCCGTCGCCCATGCCGGGCGCGAGCAGCACCACGGAGGTGTCGGCCTGCGCGGCGATCTCGACCTCGGACTGGCCGACGCCGACGGTCTCGACGAGGATCACGTCGCAGCCGGCCGCGTCGAGGACGCGCACCGCCTGCGGCGCGGCCCACGCGAGCCCGCCGAGGTGGCCGCGGGTGGCCATCGAGCGGATGTAGACGCCGGGGTCCGACGCGTGTTCCGACATCCGTACGCGGTCACCGAGGAGCGCCCCGCCGGAGAAGGGGGACGAGGGGTCGACGGCGAGCACGCCGACCCGCTTGCCCGTCTTGCGGTACGCGGTGACCAGCGCCGACGTGGTGGTGGACTTGCCGACGCCGGGCGAGCCGGTCAGGCCCACCACGTACGCCCCGCCGGTCAGCGGCGCGAGCGCGGCCATCACCTCGCGCAGGTGCGGGGACGCCCCCTCCACCAGCGAGATCAGCCGGGCCACGGCGCGCGGCCGGCCCTCCCTCGCCCGGGCGACCAGCTCCGCGACGTCCACCATGGCTCAGCTCCTCGGTGCTCGGAATGCGTACGGGTGCGTACGGGTGCGTACGGAACGGCGCTCGCGGCCTACTTGGCCGGGACGCGGACGATCAGCGCGTCGCCCTGGCCCCCGCCGCCGCACAGCGCCGCCGCGCCCACGCCGCCGCCGCGGCGCCGCAGCTCCAGCGCGAGGTGCAGCACGATCCGCGCGCCGGACATGCCGATGGGGTGGCCCAGCGCGATCGCTCCGCCGTTGACGTTCACCCTTTCCGGGGACACCCCCAGGTCCTTCATTGACTGCACCGCGACCGCGGCGAACGCCTCGTTGATCTCGATGAGGTCGAGGTCGTCGACGCCGATGCCCTCCTTGCCGACGGCGTGCAGGATCGCGTTGGACGGCTGGGACTGGAGGGAGTTGTCCGGGCCCGCGACGTTGCCGTGGGCGCCGATCTCGGCGATCCACTCAAGGCCCAGCTCCTCCGCCTTGGCGCGGCTCATCACGACCACCGCGGCGGCGCCGTCGGAGATCTGGGAGGAGGTGCCGGCGGTGATGGTGCCGTCCGCGGCGAACGCGGGCCGCAGCCGGGCCAGGCCCTCCGCGGTGGTCTCCGGGCGGATGCCCTCGTCCCGGTCGAAGACGACGGGCTCGCCCTTGCGCTGCGGGATCTCGACGGGGGTGATCTCGGCGTCGAAGAGGCCGTTCTTCTGCGCCGCGGCGGCCCGCTGGTGGGACCCGGCGGCGAACTCGTCCTGCGCGGGGCGCTGGATGCCGAGCCGGGTGTTGTGCTTCTCGGTGGACTCGCCCATCGCGATGCCCTCGAAGGCGTCGGTGAGGCCGTCGTGGGCCATGGCGTCCAGCATCTCCACGGCGCCGTACTTGTAGCCCTCGCGGGACTTGGGCAGCAGGTGCGGCGCGTTCGTCATGGACTCCTGGCCGCCGGCGACCACGATGTCGAACTCGCCGGCCCGGATCAGCTGGTCCGCGAGCGCGATCGCGTCGAGGCCGGAGAGGCAGACCTTGTTGATCGTCAGCGCGGGCACGCTCATCGGGATGCCCGCCTTGACCGCGGCCTGGCGCGCCGGGATCTGCCCGGTACCGGCCTGGAGCACCTGGCCCATGATCACGTACTGCACCTGGTCGGGGCCGATGCCGGCCCGGTCCAGGGCCGCCTTGATCGCGAAGGAGCCGAGGTCCGCACCGGAGAAGGACTTCAGCGAGCCGAGGAGCCTGCCCATGGGCGTGCGGGCGCCCGAGACGATCACTGTGGTGGTGCCGGTGTTTCCTGACATGTGAGCGATCCCCTTTAGAAAGCCTGCGAGCTCTGACGCCGAGGAGTGAACGATGGTTCACCTCAATGTACTGAGCGGTACGGCCCGGGGTCACCGTGCGCCCGGTGTGACGGCGCGCACCTTGCGTAACCGTCGCGGTGCCGTTCCACTGTTTCCATGTTGACGCGTATCGACCACATCGGGATCGCCTGCTTCGACCTCGACGAGACCGTCGAGTTCTACCGGGCCACGTACGGCTTCGAGGTCTTCCACACGGAGGTCAACGAGGAACAGGGCGTACGCGAGGCCATGCTCAAGATCAACGAGACCTCCGACGGCGGGGCCTCCTACCTCCAGCTCCTGGAGCCGATCCGCGAGGACTCCCCCGTGGGGAAGTGGCTGGCCAAGAACGGTGAGGGCGTCCACCACATCGCCTTCGGCACGGCCGACGTCGCCGGCGACGCGGAGGCGATCCGACAGAAGGGGATCCGGGTCCTGGACGAGCAGCCGCGCCGGGGCTCGATGGACTCCCGGATCACCTTCCTCCACCCCAAGGACTGCCACGGCGTTCTGACCGAACTCGTCACCTCTGCAACGGAGCACTGACCTCCGGTTACCCGGCCCGGTAGAGTGGGCGATTCCGGGCCGGGGCCGGGTCGGGGCCGCGACGCGTCCTCTCATATTGTTCTGTCACCATTCCCCGGGGGGCCGTCCACGAGCGGACGGCGCTTGTGCGGGATCAGTTGCGACCAGGGGACGGATGGGACCGCGTAGTGCGGGGCTACGAACGCCAGGAGAGTCACCGGGCTGAGGACGACCACCTCTCGCGGTTCGAAGCCGAGATGAAGCGGCTGAAGACCGACCGTGAGAAGGCCGTCCAGCACGCCGAAGACCTCGGCTACCAGGTCGAGGTGTTGCGCGCCAAGCTCCACGAGGCGCGCCGCGCACTCGCGTCCCGCCCCGCTTACGACGGCCAGGACCTCGGCTATCAGGCCGAGCAGATGCTGCGCAACGCGCAGGTCCAGGTCGACCAGATGCGTTCGGACGCGGAACGCGAGCTGCGCGAGGTCCGCGCCCAGGCGCAGCGGCTGCTGCAGGAGCACGCGGAGCACCAGGCCCGCCTCCAGGCCGAGCTGCACACCGAGGCCAACCAGCGCCGCCAGCGGCTCGACCAGGAGCTGGCCGAGCGCCGTCGCACCGTCGAGGCGCACGTCAACGAGAACGTCGCCTGGGCCGAGCAGCTGCGGGCCCGTACCGAATCGCAGGCCAGGCGGCTGCTGGACGAGTCCCGGGCGGAGGCCGAGCAGTCGCTGGGCCAGGCCCGCGCCGAGTCGAAGCGGCTGATGGACGAGGCCCGCTCGCGGGTCGGCTCGGAGGCGGAGGCCGCCCGCAGCGAGGCCGAGGCCCTGTTGCACCGGGCCCGCAGGGACGCCGAGCGGATGCTGAACGCGGCGTCGGCCCAGGCGCAGGAGGCCACCGCCCACGCCGAGCAACTGCGCTCCACCACCACCGCCGAGTCCGACCAGGCCCGGCAGCAGGCCAGCGAGCTGAGCCGCAGCGCCGAACAGCGGCTCCAGGAGGCCGAGGACCGGCTGCGGGAGGCCAGGGCCCAGGCCGAAGGGCTGGTCACCGAGGCGAAGGAGTCCGCCGGCCGGCAGCTGGCGAACGCCGAGTCCCTGGCCGAGCAGCGCAACCGCACCGCCAAGGCGGAGATCGCCCGGCTGGTCGCCGAGGCCACCACCGAGGCCGAAGCCGTGAAGGCGGAGGCCGAGCAGGTGCTCACCGACGCCCGCTCGCAGTCGGAGAAGCAACTCGCCGAGGCGGGCGAGAAGGCACGTCAGATCGCGGCCGAGGACTCCGCCGCGGCGATCGCCAAGGCCGCCAGGGACGCGGAGGAGGTCCTGAACAAGGCGTCCGAGGATGCCCAGGAGACCACCCGCAAGGCCGGCGAGGAGGCCGAGCGGCTGCGCCGCGAGGCGGAGGCGGAGGCCGACCGGCTCCGCGAGGAGGCCGCCGAGCAGGCCGACCAGCTCAAGGGCGCCGCGAAGGACGACACCAAGGAGTACCGCGCCCGGACCGTCGAACTCCAGGAGGAGGCGCGCCGGCTGCGCGGCGAGGCGGAGCAGCTGCGCTCCGAGGCGGTCTCGGAGGGCGAGCGGATCCGCACCGAGGCCCGTCGCGAGGCGGTGCAGCAGATCGAGGAGGCGGCGTCCACCGTCGAGGAGCTGCTGACCAAGGCCCGTACGGACGCGGACGAGCTGCGCTCGGGCGCGAGCAGCGACAGCGAGCGGATCCGCACCGAGGCCATCGAGCGGGCGACGACGCTGCGCCGGCAGGCCGAGGAGACGCTGGAGCGCACCCGCACGGAGGCCGAGCGGCTGCGGGTGGAGGCCGAGGAGCAGGCGGACGCGATGCGGGCCGCCGCCGAGTCGGCCGCGGCCACCCTGCGCGAGGAGACCCAGCAGACGCTGGCGGCCCGTCAGGAGGAGGCCGCCGAAGAGCTCGCCCGGCTCCAGTCGGAGGCCGAGGCGCGGGTGGAGTCCGCGGAGCAGGGCCTTCAGGAGGCGCGCTCCGAGGGCGAGCGGCTGCGGCGGGAGGCGTCGGAGGAGGCCGAGCGGCTGCGCACGGAGGCCGCCGAGCGCGTCCGTGCGTTGCAGGAGCAGGCCGGGCAGGAGGCCGACCGGCTGCGTACGGAGGCCGCGGCGGACGCGTCGACGGCCCGCGCGGAGGCGGAGAACGTCGCGGTGCGGCTGCGCGGCGACGCCGCGGCCGAGGCCGAACAGCTCAAGAACGAGGCGCAGGACACTGCGGACCGGCTGCGCGCCGAAGCCGCGTCGGCGGCCGACCGGCTCGGCGCCCAGGCGCAGGAGGCACTGGCCGCGGCGCAGGAGGAGGCCGTACGCCGTAGGCGTGAGGCCGAGGACATCCTGAAGGCGGCGCGCGACGACGCCGACCAGGAGCGCGACCGGGCGCGCGAGCAGAGCGAGGAGCTGCTCGGCTCGGCGCGCAAGCGGGTCGAGGAGGCCCAGGCCGAGGCCCAGCGGCTGGCGGAGGACGCGGACCGGCACGCCACGGAGGCGATCGCCGCGGCCGAGCAGACCGCGAAGCAGGTGCGGGATGCGGTGTCGGGGCTGCACGAGCAGGCGGAGCAGGAGATCGCCGGCCTGCGCTCCGCCGCGGAGCACGCGGCCGAGCGCACCCGTACGGAAGCGCAGGAGGAAGCGGACCGGGTGCGCGCGGACGCGCACGCGGCGCTGGAGCGCGCCACGGACGACGCGACGCAGCTGCGGGCCCGCGCCCAGGAGGAGACGGAGGCGGCGACCGCGCTCGCCGAGCGGACCGTCAACGAGGCGATCGCCGAGTCGGAGCGGCTGCGTGCGGACTCCGCCGAGTACGCCCAGCGGATGCGCACCGAGGCGTCCGACGCGGTGGCCTCCGCCGAGCAGGACGCGGCCAGGACCCGGGCGCAGGCCCGTGACGACGCCAACCGGATCCGTTCGGAGGCGGCGGGCCAGGCGGACCGGCTGGTCTCGGAGGCGACGGCCGAGAACGAGCGCATCAGGGCCGAGGCGCAGGAGGTCCTCGACGAAGCGCGGCAGTCCGCGGACAAGCGGCGCGCGGACGCGGCGTCCCAGGCCGACCAGTTGGTGGCCGAGGCCCGTGGGGACGCGGAGCGGCTGCGGGCGGAGGCGGCGGAGGCCGTGGCCGCGGCGCAGCAGGTCGCGGAGCGGTTGCGGGCCGAGGCGCAGCAGGCCAAGTCGGAGGCGGAGCGGGCGGCCGAACGGGTGCGGGCCGAGGCCCGTACGGCGGCCGACCGCGTCGTGGACGAGGCGCGGGACGCGGCGGCCAAGCGGCGCCGGGACGCCGCCCAGCAGGCCGACCACCTGGTCAACAAGGCGCAGGAGGAGGCCCTGCGGGCTGCCCTGGAGGCGGAGAAGCAGGCCGACACGATGGTGGGCGCGGCCCGCAAGGAGGCGGAGCGGCTGGTCTCCGAGGCGACCGTGGAGGGCAACTCCCTGGTGGAGCGGGCCCGGGCGGACGCGGACGAACTGCTCGTGGGCGCGCGTCGGGACTCCACCGCGATAAGGGAGCGGGCGGACGAGTTGCGGGTGCGCGTCGAGGGCGAGGTGGAGGAGCTGCACGAGCGGGCGCGCCGGGAGACCGCGGAGCAGATGAAGGTGGCCGGCGAACGGGTGGACCAGTTGGTGAAGGCGGCCACCGAGCAGCGCAACGAATCGGCGGAGAAGGCCAAGGAGCTGCTGTCCGAGGCGTCGTCGGAGGCGGGCCGGGTGCGCATCGCCGCGGTGAAGAAGGCCGAGGGCCTGCTCAAGGAAGCGGAGTCGAAGAAGGCCGAGTTGGTCCGCGAGGGCGAGCGGATCAAGGCCGAGGCGGAGGCCGAGGGGCGCAGGCTCGTCGGCGACGGCAAGCGGGAGTTGGACGTCCTCACCCGTCGACGTCAGGACATCCAGGCGGAGATCTCCCGGGTGCAGGACGTGTTGGAGGCGTTGGAGTCGTTCGAGGGGCCGCCCGCGGGCGGCAAGTCCTCGGGCGGCTCCTCAGGGGGCGTCAAAGCGGGTGCCTCAGCGGGAGTTACCCGCTCAGGCGGCAAGTCGACGGGGGACTGAGGACCGTTTCTGCGCCCAAGTCGGGGGCCCAGCCACTCAAAAGGCTGCACATTCTCCAGATCAAACCCGTATCCGCTCGATGACACACCGCTTCGGCCCCTAGGATTCCCTCTATCACCTCACCGGTCTCATTCGACAGGAACCCCATGAGCGACACTTCCTCCCCCTTCGGCTTCGAGCTCGTGCGGCGTGGTTACGACCGCGGTCAGGTGGATGACCGCATTACCAAGCTCGTCGCCGATCGTGACAGTGCTCTGACCCGAATCACCTCGCTGGAAAAGCGGATCGAGGAGCTGCACCTCGAAACGCAGAACGCCCAGGCGCAGGTCACCGACGCGGAGCCGTCGTACGCCGGCCTCGGTGCGCGGGTCGAGAAGATCCTCCGCCTCGCCGAGGAGGAGGCGAAGGACCTGCGCGAGGAGGCTCGCCGCGCCGCCGAGCAGCACCGTGAGCTGGCCGAGTCCGCGGCGCAGCAGGTGCGCAACGACGCCGAGCAGTTCGCCGCCGACCGCAAGCAGAAGGCGGAGGACGAGGGCGTCCGCATCGTCGAGAAGGCGAAGGGCGACGCGACCCAGCTGCGTGCCGACGCGCAGAAGGACGCGCAGTCCAAGCGCGAGGAGGCCGACGCGCTCTTCGAGGAGACGCGCGCCAAGGCGGCCCAGGCCGCGGCCGACTTCGAGACGAACCTGGCGAAGCGTCGCGAGCAGTCCGAGCGCGACCTGGCGTCCCGTCAGGCGAAGGCGGAGAAGCGCCTGGCGGAGATCGAGCACCGGGCGGAGCAGCTGCGCCTGGAGGCGGAGAAGCTGCGTACGGACGCGGAGCGCCGGGCCCGTCAGACGGTGGAGACCGCGCAGCGCCAGGCCGAGGACATCGTGGCCGACGCCAATGCCAAGGCCGACCGGATCCGCAGCGAATCGGAGCGCGAGCTGGCGGCGCTCACCAACCGCCGCGACTCGATCAACGCGCAGCTGACCAACGTCCGTGAGATGCTGGCGACGCTGACCGGTGCCGCGGTGGCCGCGGCGGGCGCGCCCGCCGACGACGAGCCGATCTCCCGCGGCGTTCCGGCCCAGCAGTCCCGCTGAGCCGGAGCCGCATTCGACCCCGCATCAGGTCACAGCTCCAAATCAACCGTCGGGCCCCCCGTCGCTCAAGTGGCGGGGGGCTCGTCGCGCCCGTTAGCGTGGGCGCCATGATCGAGCTAGAGGGTCTCACCAAGCGCTTCGGTACGAAGCTCGCCGTCGACAACCTCTCGTTCCAGGTCCGACCGGGGATGATCACCGGTTTCCTGGGCCCGAACGGTGCGGGCAAGTCGACGACGATGCGAATGATGCTCGATCTCGACAACCCGACGTCGGGTTCGGTGCGGATCGACGGGAAGCACTACCGCGAGCTCCAGGAGCCGCTGAAGTACATCGGCGCGCTCCTCGACGCCAAGGCCATGCACGGCGGGCGCAGTGCGTACAACAACCTGCTGTGTCTGGCCCAGTCCAATCGGATCCCCCGGGCCCGGGTCTCCGAAGTGCTGGACGTCGTGGGTCTGACGCCGGTGGCGCGGAAGAAATCGAAAGGATTTTCCCTCGGTATGGGCCAGCGCCTGGGCATTGCCTCGGCGCTGCTCGGAGATCCACAGGTACTGCTCTTCGACGAGCCGGTGAACGGCCTCGACCCCGAAGGCATCCACTGGATCCGCAATCTGATGAAGCAGCTCGCCGCGGAAGGCCGCACGATCTTCGTCTCCTCGCACCTGATGAGCGAAATGGCCCTGACCGCCGAGCACTTGATCGTGATCGGGCAGGGAAAGCTGTTGGCGGACACGTCGATGGCGGAGTTCATCCGGCAGAACTCGCGCAGTTACGTACGACTGCGCACGCCGCAGCCGGAGCAGTTGCGCGATCTGCTGCACGCTCAGGGCCACACCGTGCTGGAGTCGGCCGGGGCGCTGGAGGTCGACGGCGCGACGACGGAGACCCTGGGCGAGCTCGCGGCCCAGCACCAGATCGTCCTGCACGAGCTGAGCGCCCAGCAGGCTTCGCTGGAAGAAGCGTTCATGCAGATGACCGCGAGTGCGGTGGAGTACCACGCGCACGGCACCCCCACCCCGGGCGCCGCGCTCCAGCAGGGACAGCCCGGCCCCCAGTGGGGCGCCGGCTGGGGCCAGAGCAACGACCAGAACAAGGGAGCCTGACGCATGGCCTCGGTACCCGCCGTCCTCCAGTCCGAGTGGACCAAGGTCCGCACGGTGTCGTCCACGATCTGGACCCTGGTGGCCGCCTTCGTGGCGACGGTCGTGATCGGTGCGGCGCTCAGCGCGGTCTTCAACGCGACCTTCGACGACCTCTCCGACACCGAGCGGCTGACCTTCGACCCGACGTTCGTCAGCTTCTCCGGCACGTCGCTCGGCCAGTTGGCGATGGTGGTCTTCGGCGTCCTGGTGATCGGTACGGAGTACAGCTCCGGCATGATCCGCACCTCCCTGGCCGCGGTCCCGCAGCGCGCCACCTTCCTCTTCGGGAAGATGGCGGTGGCCACCGCGCTGGCCCTGCTCGTCGGCATGGCGACCAGCTTCTCCGCCTTCTTCGTCGGCCAGGCCCTGCTCGGCGACCACGGCACCGACCTCGGCGCCGAGAACGTGCTGCGCGCGGTCACCGGCGCCGGCATCTACATGACGTTGATGGCCCTCTTCTCCATGGCCGTCGCCACGATGCTGCGCAGCACGGTGCTCGCGCTCGGCATCCTGATGCCGTTCTTCTTCCTCGTCTCCGGGATCCTCTCGGTGGTCCCCAAGGCGAAGGAGGTCGCACGCTACTTCCCCGACCAGGCCGGCTCGCAGATCATGCGGGTGGTCCCGGACGCCCTGGGCAGCGACAAGGCGCCCTACGGCCCCTGGGAGGGCCTGGGCATCATGGCCCTGTGGGTGATCGTGGCGATGGTCGGCGCGTACGTGGTGCTGAAGAAGCGCGACGCCTGAGAGCGACCCGTACGGCAGGCCGTACGGAGGCCGCACGGCAGGCCCTCCGGGAAGCCGTCCGGGAACGGAGCGTCGCGGGCCCGTGAGCCCAGCGTGATGCCGCAGCCACGACCGTTCGCCGCCCGATAAGCTCATTGACTTACGGGGGGCGAACGGCAGCGCTGCTGGGCCCCGGACCAACCCGAAGCCGATGGGGCAGGAGCATGATCGAGGCAGTCGGCCTGACGAAGCGCTACGGCGCGCAAACGGCCGTGTACAACCTTTCCTTCCAGGTGCGGCCCGGTGCCGTCACCGGGTTCCTGGGCCCCAACGGCGCCGGCAAGTCCACCACCATGCGCATGATCCTGGGGCTGGACAATCCCACGTCGGGCACGGTCACGGTCGGCGGCCGGCCGTTCCGCCAGGCGCCGAACGCGCCGCGCGAGGTCGGCGCCCTGCTGGACGCCAAGGCGGTGCACGGCGGGCGCAACGCGCGCAACCACCTGCTGTCGCTGGCCCAGCTCTCCGGGATCCCGGCGCGCCGGGTCGACGAGGTGCTGGGCGTGGTGGGGCTCCAGGACGTGGCCAAGCGCCGCTCCAAGGGCTTCTCGCTCGGCATGGGGCAGCGCCTCGGCATCGCCGCGGCCCTGCTCGGCGACCCCCGGGTACTGCTCTTCGACGAGCCGGTGAACGGCCTCGACCCCGAGGGCATCCTGTGGGTCCGCAATCTGATGAAGCAGCTCGCCGCCGAGGGCCGTACGGTCTTCGTCTCCTCGCACCTGATGAGCGAGATGGCGCTCACCGCCGACCACCTCATCGTGATCGGGCGGGGCCAGCTGCTCGCGGACATGAGCGTGCGGGACTTCATCGCGGCGAACTCCGCGGGCTTCGCCCGGGTGCGCACCCCGCAGGACGAGCCGGAGCTGCGGGAGAAGCTGTCCACCGCGCTCGCCGAGGCCGGCGGGCAGGTGATGCCGGAGACGGACGGCGCCCTGCGGGTGACCGGGCTGCCGCTGCCGCGCATCAGCGACCTCGCGCACGAGGCGGACGTACGGCTGTGGGAGCTCTCGCCACACCAGGCGTCGCTGGAGGAGGCGTACATGCGGATGACGCAGGCCGCGGTCGACTTCCGCTCCACCATCGACCAGAAGTCGGGGCTGATGCAGCAGCTGCCCTACGGGGCGCCGCCGCAGGCCGTGCCGGGTCCCCAGGGGCCGCAGCACGGCTGGTACGCACCGCCGCCGCCCGGGCACAACCCGTACGCCGCCACGACGCCGCCCGCGCCCGCGGGACCGCCGCCGGCCGTGCCCGGCGCGCCGGCCGTGCCGGCTGCGCAGGCCGCCCCGAACTCTCCCGACCCGTCCGAGGACGCCCGATGACCACCCCTTACCAGCAGCCGGGCGCCCCCGTCCCCGATTACGCCGCACCGGTCGACTACACCTCGCCGATACCGATCCGCAAGGCCACCCTCGGGGACGCGCTGGCCTCGGAGTGGACCAAGATCCGGTCCGTGCGCTCCACGATGTGGACGCTGGGCGTGATGGTCACGCTCCTCGTCGGCATCGGCTTCCTCGTCGCCGTCGCCGTCAGCACCACCGACGACAGCTACGAGCGGAACGACGTGCTGACGCTCGGCTTCTTCGGCACCCTCCTCGGCAGCATCTGCGTGATCACCCTCGGGGTGCTGACGATCGCGTCCGAGTACGGCACCGGGCTGATCCGGACCACCCTGACCGCCTGCCCGAACCGCGCACGCGTGCTGACCGCCAAGGCGATCGTGTACTTCCTGCTCGTCTTCGGCGTCACCGTCGTCACGACGCTGCTGGTCGGCGCCATGCACGTGGGGATGCTCGGCGGCGAGCCGGACGGCGGGCAGTGGTTCCGCGCGACCCTCGGCGTCAGCCTCTACCTCGGCCTGCTCGGACTGCTGTCGCTGTCGGTCGGCACCATCCTGCGGCACTCCGCGGGCGCCATCACCATCATGATCGGCGTCGTGCTGCTGCCGCTGGTCGTGGCGATGTTCATGGTGGGCAGCTCCCTGCGGGGCACCGCGGAGTTCCTGTTGGAGTACTCCATCCCCAGCCAGCTCGGGGTGTTGTACGACGACGCCCTCATCGAGTCCGGACCGCAGGGCTGGGACCCGCTCTGGATCATGGCCGGCCTGACCGCGTGCGCCCTGGCCGGCGCGTACGCCTCGCTGTTCTCCCGGGACGTCTAGGGGGCGTCTGGCAGTACCGCGCCGCCGCTGTCTCGACGGGCGCGGTTTCGCCGTGCGGCGCGCTGTGTCGTTGAGTCTGCGGTCCGGGGTCAACGCACCCGTAGGGAAACGGCGGCTACGTCCCAACGCACAGGCGCGCGCCGGTAGTTGGACGGGGCAATCACGCGCTAACACTGGCCTGGTCTAGACCAAGAAGGGTACGCTGCCGTCGCTGCTGCCCATGAGCGTCCCTACGGCCAGATGGCGCCGATTGGCATGATCATGCCTGTCTCGTGCTGGGCGGGCCCGAGTCCCCACACCGGAGCCCCCACGAGCCCCCGTTTGAGAGGGGCGGCCACGTCGTCACCGCGAGGCTCCGCAGCAGGTCGACCCACCGGTCCCCACATCGAGATGAGGTCCCATGAACCGACACCGAGCCACCGCCCGCAACGTCGCCGTCACCCTGCTCGCCACCGGCCTCGCCGCCGGACTCGCCGCCCCGGCAGCCGCCGCAGCAGCCGCACCCGCAGCCACCGAGGCGAAGGCCCGCGTCAGCGCCGACTGGAAGACCCAGTCGATCGTCTTCAAGGCCGCCGAAGGGCAGGCCAACGACCTCCACGTGTTCCCCATGGACGTCGGCGCCGGCGTGCGGCAGATCGGCTTCCGCGACTCGGTCCCGCTCGAACCCGGCGACCACTGCGCGTACCGCGCGCCAGGGGACCACACGTACGTGGTCTGCGAACTGCCCACCGACCGCCCCCGGTCGGACAGGATCGACATCTTCCTCGGCGACCGCAACGACAAGATCGCCACCAGCGACCCCGCGGTCCGCACCGTCCGCGGCGGCGACGGGGACGACGAACTGCACGCCCACAGCGCGCACACCGTGCGCGGCGACGCGGGCAACGACATGGTCATGGGACGCGTGGTCATGGACGGCGGCGACGGCATGGACCACCTGATGGGCGACGACAGCGACCAGCGGTTCTGGGGCGGTCGGGGCGACGACATGATCGAGGCGTACGGCGGCGCGGACGTCGTGCACGCCGGCTCGGGCGACGACCACGTCATGGGCGGCGACGGCCCCGACGCCCTCTTCGGCGGCTCCGGCAACGACATGCTGCACGGCGAGGGCGGCGACGACCTGGTCAGCGGCGGCCCCGGTAAGGACACCGTCGACGGCGGCCCGGGACGCAACATCGTCCTGCGCTAGGGCTTGTCCGCAAAGTCCCGCGCGCGTTCAGTACTTGGGGGCGTTCCTGGACCGCTGCACCCGCGTGGTGCGGCGGTCCTTCGCGTTCCAGCACGCCTTGTGCCAGTGCCGGCGGTCGTCCACCCCGCCCCGCTCCGGCCAGGCCACCACGTGCGGTACGCCGGAGGGGATCTCCTGGTCACAGCCGGGGCAGCGGTACGTCTTGCCCGCGGCGCTCGCGCCGGCCACATGTCTGACCGACCACTCCTCGCCCTGCCAGGTCTCGGCGCTGCCGAAGCCGCCGTAGCGGTCGCCGGCTTCGCCGGAGCGGGCGGAGGGGTTGTCGCCGCCCTTGGGGCGGTTGCGGCGGGGGGACACGCGGCACCTCGCGGGGCAAGTGGGGACGTTTCCTGTCGAGTCCAGCCTACGGGCCGACGAGCGGGGTACGCGTACACGGGAGGGTGATCCCGGGCCACCCCTTGGGTCCAGTTACCGGACAATCGCAAGAACTTCGCGGCGGCCCGTGCCTTTGGCACGTGTCAGACGTTAATGCGGGCAGGGGGAGTGCCGCGTCGGCCGCGAGGAGGCAAAAGGCGATGCGCGTGGGTACGTTTGTCCTGGCCGCTCAATTCCCGGGCCAGGGACAGGGGGAGGCGCTGCACCGGGCGGTGCGCTCCACCGAGGTCGCGGAAGAGGCCGGGCTGGACTCCGTCTGGCTGGCCGAGCACCACTTCGTGCCGTACGGGGTCTGCCCGTCGGCCGTGACGCTCGCCGCGCTGCTGCTCGGCCGCACCAGCCGCATCCGGGTGGGCACCGCGGTGACCGTGCTGCCCAGCGCCCATCCGGTGGCGCTCGGCGAGCAGACCGCGCTGCTCCACCTCACCAGCGGCGGCCGGTTCACGCTCGGGGTCGGCCGCGGCGGGCCCTGGGTCGACCTGGAGGTGTTCGGCGGCGGCCTCGCGGCGTACGAGAGCGGCTTTCCGGAGTCGTTGGACCTGCTGATGCGCTGGCTGCGCGAGCCGGCGGTGGCCGCGGACGGCGATCGGTACCGGTTCCGCGAGGTGACCGTGGTGCCCCGCCCCGACGAGTTGGTCGGGGGCGACCCCACCGGCGGCGGGCCGGGCCCCGAAGTGGTCGTGGCCTGCACCTCGCCGGCGAGCGTCCGGCTCGCCGCAGGTCACGGACTGCCGATGATCCTCGGCATGCACTGCGGCGACGAGGAGAAGGCGGAGATGGTCGCGCTGTGGCGGCGGTACGCCCTGGAGGCCGGCCACTGCCCCGACGCCGTCGCCGATGCCGGTCACGTCTCCGCCGGCGTGGTCCAGATCGCCGACCGGGCGAGCGAAGCGCGCGAGACCCTGGTGAAGGCGATGCCCGGCTGGCTGAAGCAGGGCCTGGACGCGCACGTCACGGTCGACGGCAGCCACCGCGCCATGCGCGACCCCGTGGGATACACGGAACTGCTCTGCTCGATCCACCCCGTCGGGCCGCCCCGGCTCGCCGCGGACCGCCTCGCGGCGACCGCGGAGCGCACCGGCATCCGTCGCTTCGCGCTGCTGGCCGAGGGCTCCGGGGACCTCGCGGGCACCGAGTCCACGATCCGCCGCCTCGGCGAAGAGGTGCTCCCCCTGCTGGTCTGACCCGCCCGCCGCCGACCCGCCCACCGCGCCGCCGCTGACCCGCGGCGGCGCGGTGGGACTGCGCGTACGCACGGAGCCCCCCGCCGAGAGGACCCGCCCCTCGCGGGGGGCTCGTGGGAGAGCCCGCTCTCCGCGCGGTCGAGCGCCCCCGCATCTCCCGCGATGCGAAGCCGCTCCGACGACCGCAAGAAGACCTCAGCAGTCGCGCAGTTCGGGCGACTGGTTCAGCAGCTGAGCCCTCGGGGAGGTGAAGCGGGCGAGCCGCTCGTCCACCGCGGGGTCCAAGGGGAACACCGCGACGCGGTGACAGTTCTGGAATGCCAGGCGCACTCCGAAGTGCCGCTGGAGCGCTCCGCGGATCGCATCGCTAGCGAGCGCGCGCAGCAGCTGACCACGTGCCTGCTCGTCCGGCGGAGGCGTCTGGTTGTCGGCGAAGTCGCCGCCGTCGACCTTCAGCTGTGCCACCAGAGAACTGATCATCTCCCATGCGAAGGGCAGGGAGGTCCGGACGCAGTCGACGAAGGCGGCTTCGTCGACCTCGCCTCGCTCGGCCTGTTCCAACAGCGCCGGTGAGACGTCGAGCGACATGGGTTCTCCTCTCGCGGCCCCGGGGCGCGGGGCCTTGCGGGCAGGGCAGGATTTCGCCGGAAACCACCGGAATGCCTCGCCATGCGCATGACGCATGACGACGCAGAGTGCGCGACCGGCAACCTCCTGCATCCACGGTAAGTGCGCCGTCCCGCGCGCACCAGGAGATTGGGCAGACAACCGGCCACAAACGAACACGGACAAGAGGGACGACCCGAAGCGCCTCAGCCAGGCTCAGTACCCGGTGCGGACGGCCGAGCGCAGACGGAATCGCGCGCGACCGCGTGCGTCGAGTAGCGTTGCCGACCATGCGCCTTGTCATCGCTCGCTGCTCCGTGGACTACGTGGGCAGGCTCACCGCCCACCTTCCCTCCGCCCCCCGCCTGATCCTCGTGAAGGCCGACGGCAGCGTCTCCATCCACGCGGACGACCGGGCGTACAAACCGCTCAACTGGATGTCCCCGCCCTGCACACTCAAGGAGGGCGACGACAGTGTCTGGACGGTCATCAACAAAGCCGGCGAAAAATTGATCATCACCATGGAGGAGGTCCTCCACGACTCCTCGCACGAGTTGGGCGTCGACCCCGGCCTGATCAAGGACGGCGTTGAGGCGCACCTCCAGGAGCTGTTGGCCGACCGGATCGAGACACTGGGCGACGGCTACACCCTGATCCGCCGGGAGTACCCCACCGCGATCGGGCCGGTGGACATCCTGTGCCGGGACTCCGACGGCGCCACGGTGGCGGTGGAGATCAAGCGCCGCGGCGAGATCGACGGCGTGGAGCAGTTGACGCGCTATCTGGAACTGCTGAACCGCGATCCGCACCTCTCGCCGGTGCGGGGCGTCTTCGCCGCGCAGGAGATCAAGCCGCAGGCCCGGGTGTTGGCGACGGACCGCGGCATCGGCTGCGTGGTGCTGGACTACGACGCGCTGCGCGGCGTCGAGGACGACAAGCTCAGGCTCTTCTGAGGAGCCTTAGGCAGGTACGACGAAGCGGGCGGGGTCGATGGTGCATCGGCCCCGCCCGCTTCTCGCTTCCGCTCAGCCCTCGGACGGGCTCGCGCCCTCGGGCGTCGGCTGCCCCTCCGGGGCGGACGCCTCGGGTTCGGCGGCGCCGCCCTGCGCCTCCGTCGAGCCGGTCAGCGAACTCGACGGCGGAGAGGGCGACGGCGGCGACGGGGAGTCGGTCGGCGGCTTGGAAGTCGGCGGCGTCGACGACGGCGGCGTGGACGACTTGGTCGGCTTGGGTCCCTGGGTCGACGACGCCGGCGGGGTCTTCGACGGAGTCGTCGACGGCCGCTGGGACGTCGTCCTGGACGGCGAAGCGGACTCCTCGGGTTCACGGGACCCGGACGGCGACGCGGACCCCGAAGGGGTGGGCCGCTGCGCCGGGTCACCGGTGCGCTCGTGCCCCGGCGCGGACTCGGCCCCGCTCCCGTCGTCCATCCCGTCCTGCTCGTCCTCGCCGTTGTGCCCGTCCTCCTCGCTCGCGGAGGTGTCCGTGCCCACGCGGGTGCCGGGCAGGTCCTTCTTGTCGGAGGCGGTGCCGAGGCTGGCGACCGCACCGAGCACGGCGACGAGCACGGCACCGGCCCCCGCCGCGACCAGGTTGCGACGGGCGTTGCCGAAGCCCAGACGCCGACGCCGCGGCTTGCCGTCGTCCGCGAACACCGGCGTACGGGCCGTCGACCCGGCGACCAGGGTGTCCGGCGCGGCGGTGCCCGGCGGCTCGTCCAGGTGCGAGGGGCCCACACCGGTCAGCGGTACGAGCGCGGGCACCGGCGACAGCCCCCGTACGGGCGTGTCGTCCGCGGCGGGTGCGCCGCCGCCCGCGACCGGGCCTGGGCGGACGGCCACCGGGCCGACGGGGCGCAGTTCCAGCGCTCCGGGCGCGGCGGGCTCGTCCTGCTCGCCGCTCAACCGCCGCTCGCGGTCGGTGACCAGCGTCAGGGCGCGCCGGCCGGCGACGGTGCCGTTGCGGTCGGCGAGCGCTCCGCGCAGACCGATCGACGCCTCCAACTCGGCCCGGGCCCGGCCCAGGTTGTCCGTGCAGAGCGCGAGGACGCCCAGCTCGTGGTGGAAGTACGCCTGCTCGGCCACCTCTCCCGCTATTCGCGCGGCGGTCGACCCCATGCGCAACGCGCTCTCCCAGGCGCCCCAGTGCAGCCCGGCGGCGAAGGCGGGCGCGGCGCTGCGGGCCAGCAGGACGGCCGCGCTGGGCTGTCCGGCGGCCCGGTTCTCCACCAGCGCGGACAGGGCGGCCAGTACGGCGTCGGCCTCGACGACGACGCGTTCGGCGGTGACGGAGGGGTGCGCGGCCCACCAGGCGTAGTGCTGGGCCGCGGTGTGGGCGCGGTCGGCGGACTCGGCCGGATCGGCGCCGTACCCCTTCTCCTGGAGCTGGGCGAGGACGCCGGCGGCGAGGCGGTAGCGCGGGCCGGCCGGGGAGAGCAGCCCACAGCCCGTCAGCTCGCCGAGGGCCGCGTCCGCGTGGGTGTCGCCGATGAGCGCGGGCAGGTGCGCCTGGTGCGGGACCTCGCCGCCGAGGGCGACGGCGAACCGCAGCGCCTCGCGGGCGGCCTCGCTGAGCCGGGACGCCAGCAGGGCGGCGGGGGCGGCGCCCTGGCCGAGCGTCGGCAGCCGTACGCCGCCGGCCCGGGTGCCGTCGAAGGGCGAGGCGTCCTCGGCCTCTTCCGGGACCGCCGCGTACAGCTCGTCGTACTGCCGCAGCAGCGCACCGGCCTGGACGAAGCGCAGCGGCAGGCCCTCGGACTCGAACCAGAGGTCGCCCGCCCAGTTCTTCTCGTCCTCCGTCAGGTCGCGGTCGACGACCCGGGCGAGCAGTTCGAGGGCGCCGGTGCGGCTGAGTCCGTCGAGGACGACCTCGTCCAGGAGGGCGTCGTCGTCGGGGGCCGCGACGTCAGGGGTGGCGGCGAGCAGGAAGGCGCACTCGGGCGCGGCGTCCAGGAAGTCCGTGAGCGCGGTGCCGCCGAACTCCAGGTCGTCGAGGACGACGACGGCGCCGATCTGCCGCACCTCGGCGAGCAGTTCGTCCCGGCCGAGCCGGTGCCGGTCCGTCGTGTGGACCACCGCGAACAGCTCGTACAGCAGCTCGGTGGCGGTGCGGTGCAGTCCGCTGAGGCGGACCACGCCGGCGGGCGCGACGGTCGCGCAGTCCTGGGCGACCAGGTCGAGGAGGGCGGAGCGGCCGGAGCCGCGGGGGCCGACGAGCCGCACCGAGCGACCGCGGCTGAGCAGTTCGCCCAGCTGCCCGCGCGGCCCGTCGCGCTCGACGAGCGCGAGCCGCGGCGAGGCGGGGCCGGCCGGTACGGGTGGCTGGGCGGCGCGCTCCTGCGCGGCGCGCTCGGCGGGGGTGCGGCGGCGCGGCGGCGGCGTCCACCCCTGTCCCTGCGGTGCACCGCCGGGCGGACAGGGCTCGATCTCGCTGCCGTCGACGGGGTTGACGGTGAGCAGGAAGTCACCGGCGACGACCGGTGTGGTGCGCGCGGGTGCGGGCGTCAGCGCCGGCGCCGGAACCTCACCGGAGGCGCGACCGGGTCCGGTCGCCTCCCGTGGGGTGCGCGGCCGTGCGGCGCCCTCGCCGAAACTGTCCTTCTCCATGGTGAAATGCCCCTAGATGCGCTGTCGCAACAGCTGCGCCCGCGACGGCGGACGCACGCAGGCGCGCCACGGCGGCGGGCGGAACGAACCCTAGCCGCTGGCAGCGTATCCCCCTACCCGGGGGGTGCCGCGCGGTCCGCCACGTCACGATCCCATGAGAATTGTGAGCGCCCTGCGAAGTCCGCGACGCCCCGCAGACAAACGACGGGGGAAGCGAAACAGGTGGCGTTGGGGGTCCCCCGTGCCCACAGGGCACAGGTGGGGGTCCCCAACGCCCTAAAGCGCACGTGCCGCACCCGGCAAGCACGCTCACGCGCCGCGGCGCAACCCCGCGGGTTACACGCGCGGGAGGGATTCCGCGGCCAGGCCGCCCTCGATCGCGAGGATGCGGTGCAGGCGGGTGGCGACCAGCAGGCGCTGCATTTGGGGCGGCACGCCGCGCAGCACCAGGCGCCGCCCGCAGCGGCCGGCACGGCGGTGCGCTCCCATGATGACCCCGAGGCCCGTGGCGTCCCAGGAGTCGAGGCTGGTCAGATCCAGCACCAGGTCCCCGTCCCCGTCGTCCACGGCCGAGTGCAGGACCGTACGGGCGTCCGCCGCGCTGCGGACGTCGAGGCGGCCCCCGACGACCAGCTCGGTGTGGTCGCCCCTGATGTGCATATGCGCTCCCCGAGTTCTTGACTGCGCTGCGTCTGCTGCATCTGCTGCTGCGTCACCCGCAGCACGTTCCGTCTCTTCCGTCTTCCCTGCCGGTTCTTTCACCAACTGACTGCATCCGGGGCCGTGCAGTTGCTGCTTGTAAGCGAACCGATACCGAATTCACCCCGAAGGGTGATCGACGGAGGCCGGCTCCGGTCGCTCACGCAGCGGCGCGCGGAGGTCAGTGGCGAAGGTCAGTGGGTGTAGAACCCCTGCCCGCTCTTGCGTCCGATGTCACCCGCGTCCACCATCCGGCGCATCAGCTCCGGCGGGGCGAACTTCTCGTCCTGGCACTCCGTGTAGATGTTCTCGGTGGCGTGCAGCAGGATGTCCACGCCCGTGAGGTCCGCGGTGGCGAGCGGCCCCATCGCATGGCCGAAGCCCAGCTTGCAGGCGATGTCGATGTCCTCGGCCGAGGCCACTCCCGACTCGTAGAGCTTGGCCGCCTCGACGACCAGGGCCGAGATCAGCCGGGTGGTGACGAAGCCGGCGACGTCCCGGTTGACGACGATGCAGGTCTTGCCCACGGACTCGGCGAAGTCCCGGGTGGTGGCGAGCGTTTCGTCGCTGGTCTTGTAGCCGCGGACCAGCTCGCACAGCTGCATCATCGGCACGGGCGAGAAGAAGTGGGCGCCGATGACCCGCTCGGGGCGCTGCGTCACGGCCGCGATCTTGGTGATCGGGATGGCGGAGGTGTTGGAGGCGAGCACGGCGTCGTCGCGCACGAGCTTGTCGAGCTCGCGGAAGATCTCGTGCTTGACCTCCAGCTTCTCGAACACCGCCTCGACGACCACGTCCGCGTCGGCCACCGCGTCGAGGTCGGTCGTGGTGGTGATGCGGGCCAACGCGGCGTCGGCGTCGGCGGCTTCGAGCTTGCCCTTGGCGACGAACTTGGCGTACGACGCCTTGACGGCGTCCGTGCCGCGGGCCAGGGCCTCGTCGGTGACGTCGCGCAGCACGACGTCCCACCCGGCCTGGGCGGAGACCTGCGCGATGCCGGATCCCATGAGTCCGGCTCCGATGACGGCGAGCTTCCCGGCCACTGCGACACCCCTAACGTCTGTTTACTTTTCGCCTCTCGGCGGAGGTTAGCGCCCGACAGCGGCGCTGTGGCGATGAAGAGATGCGCGTCACGTCTCACATGACGGACATCACACCGGCGCCGCTCACTCGCTGGCGCGTACGGCGTAGTTGAAGACCCGTCTGCCGAGCAGTTCCTCGATCTCGTCGAGTACGCCGAGCGCTTCCCGGGAGACGTCCTCGGGGGCGCGGTTGGCGGTCATCTCCCGGCTCACGAACTCCATCACGCACTGGTGGACCCAGTTGATCTGACCGGCCATCAGGGCGGGCAGGAAGTCGTCGGCGGGGGCGCCGGTCTCCGTGCGCAACTCCTCCTCCAACCGCTCCAGGGCGCGCCGCTGCAGGCGGGAGAGGCTGGCGCGCAGGGACGCCGCGTTGTGCACGACGAGCACGAACCGGTCGTACCCGGACACCAGTCCGACGCGCGGCGACATGCCCTCGACCTCGGCGCGCAACTCGCGCAGCACGGCGGCGACGGCGGACTCCCCCGCATCCCGGCCGCGCACCCAGCGGGCGAGCTGTTCGACGACGTCGTCGCCGCGGTCGAGGAAGAGGTCTTCCTTGGTGGCGAAGTAGTTGTAGACGGTGTTCACGGAGACGTCGGCGGCTTCGGCGATCTCGGCGATGGTGACGTCCTCGAAGCCGCGCTCCATGAAGAGGCCGGTGGCGGTGTCGGAGATGTGCTGCCGCGTACGGCGCTTCTTCCGCTCCCTCAGTCCCTCGGCCATGGGCCCAGCATACCTTTCCTACACTCTCGCCCAATTTCGCATCCCCTTAATTTTTGGTGTCATTGCAAACTTTTAATGACTCTGCTTTCGTGGGGTCATGGCCGTCATCAGCACGTCCGGACTAGCCCGGACCTTCCATACGAAACAGGGCGCCGTGGAAGCGGTCCGCTCCATCGACCTGACCGTCCGACCCGGTGAAGTCGTGGGCCTCCTCGGTCCGAACGGGGCCGGCAAGACCACCACCCTGCGCATGCTCACCACGCTGCTGCCGCCGACCGGCGGCGCCGCCACCGTCGCCGGACACGACCTGGTCCGCGACCCCGCCGCCGTACGGCGCGCGGTGGGGTACGTCGCCCAGTCCGGCGGGCTCGACCCGAACGTCAGCGTCCAAGAGGAGCTGATCACCCAGGGCCGGCTGCACCGGCTGTCGAAGGCGGCGGCGACGGCCCGAGCGCAGGAGTTGGCGGCCGACCTCGGCATCGACGACCTCCTCCCCCGGCTGACCTCGCAGCTGTCCGGGGGCCAGCGGCGCCGGCTCGACATCGCGATGGGCCTCACCCACCGGCCCGCGGTGCTCTTCCTCGACGAGCCCACCACCGGGCTCGACCCGGGCAGCCGGGCGGACGTGTGGGAGCTGGTGCGGCGGCTGCGGGCCGAGCACGGCACCACCGTCGTGCTCACCACCCACTACCTCGACGAGGCGGACGCCCTCGCCGACCGGGTCGTGGTGGTGGACGGCGGGGTGGTCGCCGCCGAGGGCGCCCCGGCCGCGCTGAAGCGGACGTACGCCGGCTCCGCGGACGCCAGCCTCCAGGACGCCTTCCTCGCGATCACCGGGCGCGGCCCGGCCGCGGAGTCCGCCCCCGTCGCCGTCTGAACCTTTCCGAGGACCCGCCATGCTGCTGCACGACACCGCCCTCGTCTTCGGGCGCTACGCCCGACAGGCCCTCCGCTCGCGCTTCCACGTCTTCTTCGGCGTCCTGATGCCGATGCTCTACCTGCTCTTCTTCGGCCCCCTCCTCGTCGACCTGCCGATCGCCGACCGCGGCGACTCCTGGCAGGTCCTGGTCCCCGGGCTGCTGCTCCAGCTCACCCTCTTCGGCGCGGCCTTCAGCGGCTTCGCCGTCGTCGTGGAGCGCGGCCAGGGCGTCCTGGAACGCATGCAGGCGACACCGGTCAGCCGGCTCGCGCTACTGCTCGGCCGGGTGCTGCGGGACGTCTGCCTGCTGGTGTTCCAGGCGGTGCTGCTGGTGCTCACGGCCTTCGCGATGGGGCTGCGCGCCCCGCTCGTCGGCGTCCTCGTCGGCTTCGCCTTCGTCGCCCTGCTCGCGCTCTCGCTCGCGTCGCTGTCGTGCGCGCTCGCGGTCCGCCTTCCCCTGCCCCAGCAGTTCGGCCCGACCGTCAACGCCATCGTGATGCCCGTGATGCTGCTGTCCGGACTGATGCTGCCGATGGCGCTCGGCCCCGGCTGGCTGGACGGCCTCTCGCACGCGATGCCGCTGCGCCATCTGGTGGACGCGGTGCGCGACGCGTACGTGGGCCGGTACGCCACCGGTTCCATGCTGCTCGGAGCGCTGGTCGCCGTCGGCCTCGCCGCACTCGCCGTGACCACGGGCACACGGGTCTTCCGCAGCGCCGACGGCTAATTACGCTGGGGGCATGGTCAATCTGACGCGCATCTACACCCGCACCGGCGACACCGGCACCACCGCACTCGGCGACATGAGCCGGGCGCCCAAGACCGATCTGCGGATCGCCGCCTACGCCGACGCCAACGAGGCGAACGCCGTACTGGGCACCGCGATCGCCCTGGGCGAGCTGCCCGAGGAGGTCGTCACCGTCCTGGTCCGGGTGCAGAACGACCTCTTCGACGTCGGCGCGGACCTGTCCACCCCGGTGGTGGAGAACCCCAAGTACCCGCCGCTGCGGGTGGAGCAGTCCTACGTCGACCGGCTGGAGGCGGACTGCGACCACTTCCTGGAGTCCCTGGACAAGCTGCGCAGCTTCATCCTCCCCGGCGGCACCCCGGGCGCCGCCCTGCTGCACCAGGCGTGCACCGTGGTGCGGCGCGCGGAGCGCTCCACCTGGGCGGCGCTGGAGGTGCACGCGGCGACGATGAACCCGCTGACCGCCACGTACCTCAACCGCCTGTCCGACCTGCTCTTCATCCTCGCCCGGACGGCGAACAAGGAGCGCGGCGACGTGCTGTGGGTGCCCGGCGGGGAGCGCTGAGCGGGGGCGCCCTCACAGACGCTTGCCCGCCTCCACGGGCTCGTCCTTCTCGTCCTGCCCCTCGGGCGCCTTGGTCGGGAAGACCACGTACCAGAGCACCACGAGCCCGTGGAACCCGGTGATCCGCCACGCCTGGGAGATCCACGCCCAGAGGCTGTCGTCGCGGGAGGAGTCGCCGACGTACGCGATCGCCAACAGCAGCAGCCCGCTGGCGGTGACCGCGCCGACGACCGTGCCCAACCAGAGCTTGGTCTCGTACGCCACCCGTGCCTTGCCGTACCCCGCGGTGCTCTTCGGCGCCGGGGCGCCGCCGAAGCGGTGCGCGGCCTTGGCGTCCAGCCACTTCACGGTGCGGTGGCCGTGGCCGACGGTGTAGCCGATGTAGAGCGCGGCGAGGCCGTGCGTCCAGCTCGGTTCGGCGCCGTTCTTGAGGTCGATCGCCGTGGCCACCAGCAGGACGACCTCCAACAGGGGCTCCAGCAACAGCAGCCCCACGCCCAGGCGCGGCATCTTCAGCACGTAACGGGCCCCGAGGCCCGCCGCCAGCAGCACCCAGAAGCCGACCTCACAGATCACGATCAGCGTGACGATCACGGCTCCACTCCTTTCACCTCCTCAAGGGTCCCGGCCGCGGCGCCCGCATTCGTCGTCGCCGGTGACGAAACCGACGCCGGCGCACTGCATCTTTCGATGTAGCGGGTGCCGCGCCGACTCCCCCCGGCACAGGAGGCCAAAGGGGTGCGACGACGTGTTTCATGGGTGCGTGCACCTTCCCCGTCCCCACCGCGACGACGTCGTCATCGCCGTGGCCGCCCTCCTCGGCGGGCTGCTGCTGTGGTCGCTCGGCCTCTACACCAACGGCGACGTGAACCGTCCGCTGCCCAAGTGGGCGACGCTGGTGCCGCTCGTGGTCATCTGCGCCATGTCCGTTTACCGCCGGACGTTCCCGCTGACCACCCTGCTGGTGTGCACGCTCTGTCTGACCGCGGACGTGTTCTCGGTCGGCAGCATCGTCACGATCATCATGTTCTCGGACGGGGTGTACGTGTCCGTGGTCTACGGGCCGCCCCGGTTCGCCCGCCGCCTCCCGGTGATCACCGGTCTGCTCACCGTGGCCGTGACGGGCCTGCTCGCCGCCCTGCTCCAGAATCCGGGAGCGCTGCTGATCGGGGTGGTCTTCGGGCTGATCACCTTCGGCCCGGCGACGACGGGCGCGATCGTGCGCAACCACCGCGAGGCCGCGGACGCGGCCAAGCTGCGGGCCGAGCAGACCGCGCTGCTCGCCGAGATGGACCGGGTGCAGGCGGTCGCCGCCGAGCGCTCCCGGATGGCGCGCGAGCTGCACGACATGGTCGCCAACCACCTCTCCGCGATCGCGATCCACTCCACCGCCGCGATCTCCCTGGACGACGCCGCGACCACCCGCACCGCGCTGAACGTCATCCGGGAGAACAGCGTCGAGGGACTGGCCGAGATGCGACGGCTGATCGGGCTGCTGCGGGACGACGCGAGCGCCGACGACCGCGAGCCGGCCGCCCGCCCCTCGCTCGCCGGCCTGGAGGCGCTGGTGGCGCAGGCCGGGACGAACGGCGCGGCCAGCGGCCTGACCGTCACCCTGGACGACCGGCGCGGCGCCCGGGGCGGGGGCGAGGCGACGCTGCCGGCGCCGGTGGAGCTCGCGGCGTACCGGATCGTCCAGGAGTCCCTGACGAACGCGCTGAAGCACGCCGAGCCCGGTGATGTGCACGTCGAACTCGTCCACACCGCGGGCGACCGGCTGACGGTGACCGTGACCAGCGCGTACGGCTCCGGCACCGGCCCGCGCGCACCGGGCTCCGGCGCCGGTCTGGTGGGCATGCGGGAGCGGGTCGCCCTGCTCGACGGGGAGATCGAGGCGGGGCCGGTGCCGGGCCCCGACGACGGGCCGGAGAAGATCTGGCGAGTACGGGCGGTCCTTCCCGTACGGGACGACGAGGAGCCGGACGCATGACGGGCGCAGCGCAGCACGCCGAACGAGCCGAGCGGGAGCAGCCGATCCGGGTGCTGGTCGCCGAGGACCAGAGCTCGGTGCGGGCGGGGCTCGTCCTCATCCTGCGCAGCGCGCCGGACATCGAGGTGGCGGGCGAGGCCGTCGACGGCGAGGAGGCGGTGCGGCTCGCCCGCGAGCTCCGTCCCGACCTGGTCCTGATGGACATCCAGATGCCGCGCCTCGACGGGGTTTCGGCCACCCGTCAGGTGGTGTCGGAGGACCTGGCGGACGTCCTGGTGCTCACCACGTTCGACCTGGACGAGTACGTCTTCGGCTCGCTGCGAGCCGGTGCGTCCGGCTTCCTGCTGAAGAACACCGAAGCCAAGGACCTGTTGGAGGCGGTGCGCACGGTGGCGCGCGGCGAGGGGCTGATCGCGCCCGCGGTGACGCGCCGGCTGATCGCGGAGTTCGCGGCGCCGCACCCGGTCCGCTCCCCCGACGCACCGGATCCCGCGGTCCTGGACGTGCTCACGCCCCGGGAGCGCGAGGTGCTGTCCTGTCTGGGCGAGGGGCTGTCGAACGCGGAGATCGCGGACCGGCTCACCATGGCGGAGGCCACGGTGAAGACCCACGTCAGCCGGTTGCTGGGCAAGTTGGAGCTCCGCAGCCGGGTCCAAGCGGCCGTGCTGGCACAGGAGTTGGGGATCTAACGAGCCGTCGCCGTCAGGCGCGCCGTCGACGGGCGCAGCGAACGCCGCCTATGGTCTGGACCTATTGACGATTGGTCCAGACCTTCCTACTCTCCTCGGAACACACGCTGCGGTGAGCCACGCGGCGTGCGCAGTGCACGGTTCAGCCCAATTGGTCCCACCCCACTGTTCGGACCTCGTCGAGGAGTACCCGTGAGCACTCAACCCCCACCTCTGCGCGCCCGGAGATTCCGGTTGCCCGTCAGATCCAGGATCGTGGCGATCCTGGCCGCGCTCGTCGTCCCGCTGGCCGCGATGGTCGGCCTCGCCTCCCCCGCCCAGGCCGCCACCTCGGCGACCGCCACGTACACCAAGGGCTCCGACTGGGGCAACGGCTTCGAGGGCAAGTGGACGATCAAGAACACCGGCACCACCACCATCAGCAACTGGACGGTGGAGTGGGACTTTCCCGCCGGCACGAGGGTCACCTCCGCCTGGGACGCCGACGTGACCAACGTCGGCAACCGCTGGACCGCCAAGAGCAAGTCCTGGGCCGCCGCGCTCGCCCCCGGCGCCTCGGCGACCTTCGGCTTCAACGGCACCGGCGCCGGCGCCCCGTCCAACTGCAAGATCAACGGCGGAGCGTGTGACGGCGGCACCATCCCCGGCGACGACCCGCCGTCCGCCCCCGGCACCCCGACCTCCAGCAACGTGACCGAGACCTCGGCCACCATCTCCTGGGGCGCCGCCACCGACGACAAGGGCGTCAAGAACTACGACGTCTACCGCGACGGCGCCAAGGTCGCCACGGTCACCGGCACCTCGTACAACGCCACCGGCCTGACCAAGGCCACCGACTACGGCTTCACGGTCCAGGCGCGCGACACCGCCGACCAGGTCGGCCCGCACAGCGCCGCCCACACCTTCCGCACCCCGGGCGTCCCGGACCCCGGCGGCAAGAAGATCAAGATGGGGTACTTCACCAACTGGGGCGTCTACGGGCGCAACTACCACGTGAAGAACCTGGTGACCTCCGGCTCCGCGGCCAAGATCACCCACATCAACTACGCCTTCGGCAACGTCCAGAACGGCCGCTGCACCATCGGCGACTCCTACGCCGACTACGAGCGCGCCTACACCGCCGACCTCTCCGTCGACGGCGTCGCCGACACCTGGGACCAGCCCCTGCGCGGCAACTTCAACCAGCTCCGCAAGTTGAAGAAGCAGTTCCCGCACATCAAGATCCTCTTCTCCTTCGGCGGCTGGACCTGGTCCGGCGGCTTCACCCAGGCCATGCAGAACCCGACGGCCTTCGCCCAGTCCTGCTACGACCTGGTGGAGGACCCGCGCTGGGCCGACGTCTTCGACGGCATCGACCTGGACTGGGAGTACCCCAACGCCTGCGGTCTGACCTGCGACTCCAGCGGACCTGCGGTGATGAAGAACATGGCGCAGGCGTTCCGCGCCAAGTTCGGCCAGAACTACCTCGTCACCGCCGCCGTGACCGCCGACCCCAAGGCGGGCGGCAAGATCGACGCCGCTGACTACGGCGGCGCCGCGCAGTACATGGACTGGTACAACGTGATGACGTACGACTTCTTCGGCGCCTGGGCGGCCCAAGGTCCGACCGCCCCGCACTCCCCGCTCACCACGTATCCCGGCATCCCGGAGCCGACCTTCAACTCCGCCGACGCCATCGCCAAGTACAAGGCCAAGGGCGTGCCGGCGAGCAAGCTGCTCCTCGGCGTCGGCTTCTACGGCCGTGGCTGGACCGGCGTCACCCAGTCCGCCCCGGGCGGCACCGCCACCGGGCCGGCCCAAGGCACCTTCGAACCGGGCTTCGAGGACTACAAGGTCCTCAAGAACACCTGCCCGTCCACCGGCACCGTCGGCGGCACCGGCTACGCCCACTGCGGCAACAACTGGTGGGGCTACGACACCCCGGCGACCATCGGGAACAAGATGAACTGGGCCAAGAACCAACAGCTCGGCGGCGCGTTCTGGTGGGAGTTCAGCGGTGACACCACCAACGGCGAGCTGGTCAGCGCGGTCAACAGCGGCCTCCAGTGACCCGGAGCCCGACGACCGTCTGAACCACCACCCGTGACACACGGCGAGGGGCCGGGAGGACCAGACCTCCCGGCCCCTCGGCCGGTCTCACGGAGCCCCGCGCACTACGCGACGTTCACCCGCTGGCCGGGCGGCGCGGCCTCCAGCCAGGCGAGGAAGCCCGTCAGCGCGTCCTCGCTCATCGCCAGCTCCAGCCGCACGCCCTGGTGCAGACAGCCCAGCACCACCGCGTCGGAGAGCAGCGCCAGCTCCTCCTCGCCCTCGGGCGTACGACGGCCGACGACCTCGATCGCGGAGCGCTCCAGCACCCGGCGGGGCCTGGGCGCGTACGAGAAGACGCGGAACCACATGATGCGGTCACCGCTGTAACGGGCGACCCCGTACACCCAGCCCTTGCCCGGGGGCAGCGCTGGCTGTACGGGGTCGTCCGGGACGTTCCACCGCAGGGAGCAGTCGAAGGTGCCGCCGGAGCGCTGGATGAGCCTGCGGCGCAGACCGAAGACGAAGAGTCCGATCCCCACCAGGGCGACCACGATCAGGACGCCCACCAGAACCGCGAGGAACATCTCCGTCGACCTCCTCGCATCGTTCGCGTCGTTCGCACCGTCCCCGCCGGGGCACTTGCTCCGACGGGCCATCCCACCTGCACCTGCATTGCCTCAGCCGCGGCACGGTCTGGAGGATTCCAGTCCGGGCCGCGGCTGAGGGTCGAATCTGTCGGCGGGGCGCTCAGCCCACCGCCACCGCACGCAGACGGACGTCGGCGCGACGCTCGGCCGCCCCGTCCGAATCCGCCTTCGCACGCTCCAGCGCGCGCTCGGCACGCTGGGCGTCGATCTCGTCCGCCAGCTCGGCGACCTCCGCCAACAGCGACAGCTTGTTGTCGGCGAAGGAGATGAATCCACCGTGCACGGCGGCGACGACCGTACCGGCGCCCTCGGGGCCGCTGGTACGGATGGTCACCGGGCCCGACTCCAGCACACCGAGCAGCGGCTGGTGACCGGGCATGACGCCGATGTCGCCGGACGTGGTGCGCGCGACGACCAGGGTGGCCTCGCCGGACCAGACCTGGCGGTCGGCGGCGACCAGCTCGACATGCAGCTCAGCAGCCAAGGGTGGCTCCTCGGGTCACCACCCGGCGGCTTCGCCGGGTGTCGGTTCATCAGTCTAGTGGGGCCCGCGGTACGACCGTGCCGGGGCCCGGTCCGGCGGTGCGGCCGGACGGGCGAGGAGGGGGCGGGGAACCCCACGGGGTGCCCCGCCCGCTCCTCGTCGGTGCCGGGGTCAGGAGACGCCCAGCTCCTTGGCGTTCTTGCGCAGGTCCTCGATGCCACCGCACATGAAGAAGGCCTGCTCGGGGAAGTGGTCGTACTCGCCGTCGCAGATCGCGTTGAACGCGGAGATCGACTCGTCGAGCGGCACGTCCGAACCGTCCACGCCGGTGAACTGCTTCGCCGCGTGGGTGTTCTGGGACAGGAAGCGCTCGACCCGGCGGGCCCGGTGCACGACGAGCTTGTCCTCTTCGCCGAGCTCGTCGATGCCGAGGATCGCGATGATGTCCTGGAGGTCCTTGTACTTCTGCAGGATCCCCTTGACGCGCATGGCGGCCTCGTAGTGGTCCGCGGCGATGTACCGCGGGTCCAGGATCCGGGACGTGGAGTCCAGCGGGTCCACGGCCGGGTAGATGCCCTTCTCCGAGATCGGACGGGAGAGCACCGTCGTCGCGTCGAGGTGGGCGAAGGTGGTGGCCGGCGCCGGGTCGGTCAGGTCGTCCGCGGGGACGTAGATCGCCTGCATCGAGGTGATCGAGTGACCGCGGGTCGAGGTGATGCGCTCCTGCAGCAGACCCATCTCGTCCGCCAGGTTCGGCTGGTAACCCACCGCGGACGGCATGCGGCCGAGCAGGGTGGACACCTCGGAACCGGCCTGGGTGAACCGGAAGATGTTGTCGATGAAGAAGAGCACGTCCTGCTTCTGCACATCGCGGAAGTACTCCGCCATGGTCAGACCGGCCAGGGCGACGCGCAGACGGGTGCCCGGGGGCTCGTCCATCTGACCGAAGACCAGCGCCGTCTTGTCGAGGACGCCGGACTCCTCCATCTCGTCGATGAGGTCGTTGCCCTCACGGGTGCGCTCGCCGACGCCCGCGAAGACGGAGACGCCCTCGTGGAGGTTGGCGACACGCATGATCATTTCCTGGATCAGCACGGTCTTGCCGACACCGGCACCACCGAACAGACCGATCTTGCCGCCCTTGACGTACGGGGTCAGCAGGTCGACGACCTTCAGACCCGTCTCGAACATCTCGGTCTTCGACTCAAGCTGGTCGAAGGCCGGGGCCTTGCGGTGGATCGCCCAGCGCTCGCCGACGTTGGCGTTCTCCTCGGGGTGGTTCAGCACCTCACCGAGGGTGTTGAACACCTTGCCCTTGGTGAAGTCGCCGACCGGGACGGTGATGCCCGCACCCGTGTCGGTCACCGCGGCCTGGCGGACCAGACCGTCGGTGGGCTGCATCGAGATGGTGCGGACCACACCTTCACCGAGGTGCTGCGCGACCTCAAGGGTCAGCGTCTTGGTCGCGCCGTCGGCGGCGGGGTCGGCCACCTCGACGTGCAGCGCGTTGTAGATCTCCGGCATCGCGTCGACGGGGAACTCCACGTCGACGACCGGGCCGATGACCCGGGCGACGCGGCCCGTGGCGGCGGCCGTCTCAACAGACGTCGTCATTACTTTTCACTCCCCGCGTTCGCGTCGGCCAGGGCACTGGAGCCACCGACGATCTCGCTGATTTCCTGGGTGATTTCGGCCTGGCGGGCCGCGTTGGCAAGTCGGGAGAGCGTGTTGATCAGCTCACCCGCGTTGTCGGTCGCCGACTTCATCGCGCGACGACGGGCCGCGTGCTCGGAGGCGGCGGACTGGAGCAGGGCGTTGTAGACCCGGCTCTCGACGTACCGCGGCAGCAGGGCGTCCAGGACGTCCTCCGCCGACGGCTCGAAGTCGAACAGCGGCAGGATCTCGGCCTTGCCGCCGCTCTCCTCCGCCGCCTGCTCCAAGCTGAGCGGCAGCATCCGGTTGTCCACCGGCGTCTGCGTCATCATCGACACGAACTCCGTGAAGACGATGAACAGCTCGTCGACCCCGCCGTCGGCGGTGTCCTTCTGAACGGCCTCGATGAGCGCCGCGGAGACCTTCTTGGCGTCCGCGTACTCCGGGCTGTCCGTGAAGCCGGTCCACGAGTCCGCGACCTTGCGCTCACGGAACCCGTAGTAGGCGACGCCCTTACGGCCGACGATGTAGCTGTCGACCTCCTTGCCCTCGCCGCGGAGCCGCTCGGTGAGCCGGTCGGCCGCCTTGATGGCGTTGGAGGAGTAGCCTCCGGCCAGCCCGCGGTCGCTCGTGACGAGCAGTACCGCGGCGCGGGTCGGGTTCTCCGCCTCCGTGGTCAGCGGGTGCTTGGTGTTCGACCCGGTCGCCACCGCCGTGACCGCGCGGGTCAGCTCGGTCGCGTACGGCGTGGAGGCCGCCACCTTGCGCTGCGCCTTGACGATGCGCGAGGCGGCGATCATCTCCATCGCCTTGGTGATCTTCTTCGTCGCGCTGACGGACCGGATGCGACGCTTGTAGACCCGGAGCTGCGCTCCCATGGATCAGGTCCCTTCCGTCGTCACTTGGAGACGTTGACGGCGGCCGGAGCGTCCTCGCCGAGCAGCTTGCCGTCGTGCGTCTCGAACTGCTTCTTGAACGCGCTGATGGAGTCCGCGACCGCGGTCAGCGTGTCGTCCGACATCTTGCCGCCCTCACGGATGGAGAGCATCAGACCGGACTCCTCGCGGTGCAGGTACTCCAGCAGCTCGCGCTCGAACCGGCGGATGTCCTGGACCGGGACGTCGTCCATCTTGCCGTTGGTGCCGGCCCACACGGAGACGACCTGGTCCTCGGTGCGCATCGGCTCGTACTGCGGCTGCTTCAGCAGCTCGACCATGCGCTTACCGCGCTCCAGCGACGCCTTGGACGCGGCGTCCAGGTCGGAACCGAAGGCGGCGAACGCCTCCAGCTCACGGAACTGGGCGAGGTCCACGCGAAGGCGGCCGGAGACCTGGCGCATCGCCTTGTGCTGGGCGGAGCCACCGACTCGGGAGACCGAGATGCCGACGTTCAGGGCCGGGCGCTGACCGGCGTTGAACAGGTCGGACTCCAGGAAGCACTGGCCGTCGGTGATGGAGATGACGTTGGTCGGGATGAACGCCGAGACGTCGTTGGCCTTGGTCTCGACGATCGGCAGACCGGTCATCGAACCGGCACCCATCTCGTCGGAGAGCTTGGCGCAGCGCTCCAGCAGACGCGAGTGCAGGTAGAAGACGTCACCGGGGTACGCCTCACGACCCGGCGGACGGCGCAGCAGCAGGGACACGGCGCGGTAGGCGTCGGCCTGCTTCGACAGGTCGTCGAAGATGATCAGGACGTGCTTGCCCTCGTACATCCACTGCTGGCCGATGGCCGAGCCGGTGTACGGCGCGAGGTACTTGAAGCCGGCCGGGTCGGACGCCGGGGCGGCGACGATGGTCGTGTACTCCAGGGCGCCGGCCTCCTCCAGCGCGCCGCGCACGGACGCGATGGTGGAGCCCTTCTGGCCGATGGCGACGTAGATGCAGCGGACCTGCTTGTTCACGTCGCCCGAGCGCCAGTTGTCGCGCTGGTTGATGATCGTGTCGACGGCCAGGGCGGTCTTGCCGGTCTGCCGGTCGCCGATGATCAGCTGGCGCTGACCGCGGCCGATCGGGGTCATGGCGTCAACGGCCTTGTAGCCGGTCTCCATCGGCTCGTGCACCGACTTGCGCTGCATGACCGTGGGGGCCTGCAGTTCGAGGGCGCGGCGACCCGAGGTCTCGATCTCGCCGAGGCCGTCGATCGGGTTGCCGAGCGGGTCGACGACGCGGCCGAGGTAGCCCTCGCCCACGGCGACCGACAGCACCTCACCGGTGCGGCTGACCGACTGTCCTTCTTCGATGCCGCTGAACTCGCCGAGGACGATCGCGCCGATCTCGCGCTCTTCCAGGTTGAGCGCGAGGCCGAGGGTGCCGTCCTCGAACTTCAGCAGCTCGTTCGCCATGGCCGAGGGAAGTCCCTCGACCTTCGCGATGCCGTCGCCGGCCAGGCTGACCGTACCGACCTCCTCGCGCGAGGCCGCGTCCGGCTTGTACGACTGGACGAAGTTCTCCAGCGCGTCCCGGATCTCCTCCGGCCGGATCGTGAGCTCCGCCATCAGGTTCCCTGCTCTCCTTGTTGGGCCCGAAGTTTCTTTGGGGTCTGGGGGCGACCCCCAGGAATCTTCTGCAATTTCTGCACGACCCAACCGGGCCGCTGGTGTTGCCAATTCAGTTGTCGCACCGCGTTCGCGGCGGCCGGCGCGCTGGGCGCGTCAGCCGGCGAGGCGGCGCTTCGCCTCGTCGAGGCGGTCGGCGATGGTCCCGTCGATGACCTCGTCACCGACGCGCACCGAGAGTCCGCCGATCACGGTGGGGTCCACCTCAAGGTTGAGGTGCATCTCCCGGCCGTACAGCCGAGCCAGACCGGCACCGAGACGCTGCTTCTGCTGCTCGGTGAGCGGTACGGCCGAGGTGACGACCGCCACCACTCGGTCCCGCCGGGCCGCGGCCAGCTTGGACAGGGAGTCGATGCCCTGTTCCAGGCTACGTCCACGCGGCGCGGTCACAAGACGCGTGACCAAGCGCTCGGTGGCCGGTGCGGCCTTTCCGGTCAGGAGGCTGCGCAGCAGCTCCGCCCGGGCACCGGGGGCCGCCGACTTGTCGGTCAGCGCGGCCCGCAGCTGCGGGTTGGACTCCACGATCCGGCCGAAGCGGAACAGCTCGTCCTCGACGTCGTCGAGGACGCCGGCCCGCTGGGCGGCGGTGAGCTCGGCGACGGACGCCAGCTCTTCGAGGGCGTCGACCAGGTCGCGCGAGCGCGACCAGCGGGCCCGGACCATGCCCGAGACCAGGTCGGCGGTCTCGCCGCCCACCTGGCCGCGCAGCAGGCGGCCGGCCAGCTCCGACTTGGCGTCGCCGGACTGCGCCGGGTCGGTGAGGACCCGACGCAGCGACACCTCGCGGTCGAACAGCGCGGTGACGGCAGCCAGCTCACCGGCGAGCTTCGTCGCGTCGACCGAGGTGTTGTCGGTCAGCGCGTCGAGGGACTCGCGTGCGGTGGCCAGTGCCTCGCGGCTCGCTCCGTTCATCGGACGACCTCCGCCCGTGCGACGGTGCCGGTCTCCAGCTCGTCGAGGAAGCGGTCGATGGTGCGGCTCTGGCGGTCCCGGTCCTCCAGGGCCTCGCCCACGAGCTTGCTGGCGAGGTCGCTGGCGAGCTGGCCGACGTCCTGACGGAGCACCGCGGCAGCGGCCTTGCGGTCGGCCTCGACCTGGGCGTGACCGGCGGCGATGATCTCCTCACGCTGCCGCTGGCCCTCGGCCCGCATTTCCTGCACGATCACAGCGCCCTGCTCGGTCGCCTCCTGGCGGAGCCGGGCGGCCTCGTGACGGGCTTCGGCGAGCTGGGCCTTGTACTGCTCCAGAACGCTCTCGGCCTCGGTCCTGGCCGCATCGGCCTTCTCGATGCCGCCTTCGATGGCCTCGCGGCGCTCTTCCAGAACCTTCTTGATGTTCGGGAGGAGCTTCTTGGCCAGGAAGAAGAAGACGATCGCGAAGGCGATGGTGCCGATGATGAGCTCGTCGGCGTGCGGGAGCAGCGGCGGCATCGGCTCCCCCGCTGCCGCGATGGTGTTCAGGGCGCTCACATCAGTGCCTTCCGTGAAATGAGATGGGCTGACGCTCGGCCTTACGACGGGTAGACGAAGCCCATGACGATGCCGATGAGGGCCAGCGCCTCACAGAAGGCGAAACCCATGATCTGGTTGGTGCGGATCAGGCCGGCAGCCTCGGGCTGACGGGCGAGGGCCTGGGTGCCGTTACCGAAGATGATGCCGACGCCGACGCCGGGGCCGATCGCGGCGAGACCGTAACCGATGGCGGCAACGTTTCCGGTGAGAGCGGCGAGGGTCTGGGACATGCCGGTTCTTCCTTCTCTTTCAAGGACCCGGTGGGGGTTGGCCACCGGACAGCTGGGTTGGGGGTGGTGCGCTACGCAGCGGGGCTCAGTGGTGCTCGGAGAGCGCGCCCTGGATGTAGTTGGCGGCCAGGAGGACGAAGACGTACGCCTGGACGGCCTGGATGAACAGCTCGAAGACGATCATCGTCATGGTCAGGATGAACGAGGTGCCGGCGTAGACGATGCCGATGCCGTTCATCAGGTACCAGGTGGCGACGGTGAACATCACGATCAGCAGGTGACCGGCGAACATGTTCGCGAAGAGCCGGACGGCGTGGGTGAACGGCCGGATGATCAGGTTCGAGAGGAATTCCAGGACCACGATCAGCGGAAGGATCGGGCCGAGTTCCTTGTTGTAGCCGGTGATGTTCTTCCAGCCACCGACGAAGCCGTGCTTCTTGAAGGTCAGGCCGACCCACAGGAAGTACACGATGAGGGCGAGCACCACCGGATAGGCGATGAGCGAGGTGACCGGGAACTGGGCGACCGGAATGATCGACCACAGGTTCATGATCCAGATGAAGAAGAACAGCGACACCATCAGCGGGACGTACTTCTCGCCGTCCTTCTTGCCGATGATCTCGTAGACGACGCCCCGGCGAACGAAGTCGTACCCCGCCTCGCCGATCATCTGGATCTTGCCGGGCACGAGCTTCGGCTTGTTGAAGGCCGCCCAGAAGAAGCCGACGACGATCAGCGTGCTCACGAAGGCGAGCAGCATGGGCTTGTTGAACTCGAACCCGCCGACCGTGAAGAGAGGCTCGTACATGAAGGTGTGGAGCCCAGGGGCGTTGAATCCACACCCGGTGAAGAGTTGACAGTCCGCCTCGAAGGCGAGCATCTGGGGGTCAGCACTCACCGCGGACTCCTTCAGCGTGGCGCATAGGTACGGCAACCTCGTTGTGTCGGCGCGGCGCGCAGCCGCGGTTCGGCACGGGACTGGTGTAACGGATGGTGGGGCGGCGGGCGGGCCATGAGCCTCGCGGATGAGCGGGCTTCAGCTCAGATGCCCGCGCCCGCAGTGCCGCAGTTGGCACCGGACGATAGCAGGAACGCGAAAGGCCATTTATCCCGCCCCTACTCTTCACGTCGCGGGCTCCGACTTCTGGGGCTCGCGGGCACCCGAACCGGCGGTTTCCTCGGGTTCGACGTAGAGGATCTTGGCCTTCATGTAGGCGCGGGCCTGTGCCGCGACCCAGACGAGGGTCGCCACGACCAGGGTCAGTGCGAAGACCTGGGGATCGAAGAGGGTGGTGTTCTTGAACACCATCAGGAAGACGAAGAGCAGCAGTAGCTGCGTGGTGTACAGCAGCAGGCCCATCGCCTGGAAGAGGTGGGGGTACTGCTTGGCCGTGCGCTGGAGCACCACCAGACCGACGCCCATGAAGAGCAGGACGACCAGGGTGGCGACCGCTGAGCCGAGGGCTCCCTTGCCGCCCGCGACACCGGCGCTGATCGCGGTGGCGATCGCGCCGACCGCGGCCGTGGGTACGGCGGTGTGCAAAAGGGTGCGTGCGTCAGTGGACGGCATGGCGGCATCTCCGCTTGCTGGTGGTGGCAGTGGTGTCGTCATGGACGAGCGTAAGCCGGGTCCGAGTTGGGTCCTCGGGGGCCAACAGACCGTCGCACTACGGTCTTTCGGCACTGTCGCCGGTTCTCGTGAATCGTATCACAAGCTATTTGGGAAGGTCTTTACCCGGTTGTGTGCCGACTCTCACACATGAGAGCGAACTTGCCCGTGTGTGCAGGATCTGCAACCGCACACGGGGCGAGTTGTCTGGTAATGGGCGGCAGGGTGGGAAAAGTCACCCGCGGGAGCCGGCCTTGTTCCGCTCGGACCTCCGCGTGCGGGCGCCGATCGCGGTCGCTCCGTTGACGCCGACGGTCACCGGCACCCGCTCCTCGTGCGCCCCGACGGCGGCTTCCCCCTCGGGGGCAGCCGCGTCCGCGCCGGCGTACGCGTGCGCGGGCTCCGGCTCGGCGCCCTGCTGCGCCGCCCGCGCCTTGCGGCGCCGGTAGCGCGGCGGCACGAACCGCTCCGCCCACCGCGGGGCCCGCGGGGTGAACCGCGGCAGCAGCAGGAGCACCAGCCCCACCGCGCTCAGCCCGACGACCACCATCACGATCCACAGCGACGCCGAGTGGACGGAGTAGCCGACGACGCCGAAGGCGAAGAGCGCCGACCAGAAGTACATGATCAGCACCGCGCGGCTGTGCGAGTGCCCGATCTCCAGCAGCCGGTGGTGCAGGTGGCCCCGGTCGGCCGCGAACGGCGACTGCCCCTTCCAGGTGCGCCGCACGATCGCCAGCACCAGGTCGGCCAGCGGGATCGCGATGATCGTCAGCGGCAGCAGCAGCGGGATGAAGACCGGGAGCATCGCATGGGTGGTGTCGCGGGCGCTGCCGTCGTAGACGAAGATCCGCAGGGTGTCCGGGTCCACCTGGCCGGTGACCGAGATCGCGGAAGCGGCGAGCACCAGGCCGATCAGCATCGACCCCGAGTCACCCATGAAGATCCGCGCCGGGTGCATGTTGTGCGGCAGGAAGCCCAGGCACATGCCCATCAGGATGGCCGTGAACAGGGTCGCCGGGGCGGCGGCCTCGATCATGTTCCCGAACCAGAGCCGGTACGAGTACAGGAAGAACGCCGCGGCGGCGATGCACACCATGCCGGCGGCCAGCCCGTCGAGCCCGTCGACGAAGTTCACCGCGTTGATGGTGATCACCACCAGCGCGACCGTCAGCAGCGTGCCCTGCCAGGAGGTCAGGGAGACCGTGCCGACGCCGGGCACCGGGATCCACAGGATCGTCAGGCCCTGCATGACCATGACGCCGGCGGCGATCATCTGCCCGCCGAGCTTGATCAGCGCGTCGATCTCGAACTTGTCGTCCAGGACGCCGATCAGCCAGATCAGCGCGGCGCCGGAGAGCAGCGCGCGCGGCTCGTTCGACAGCTCGAAGACGCTGCCGAGGTTCTGCAGGTGGTCGGCGACCAGGAGCCCCGCGCACAGCCCGAAGAACATCGCGATGCCGCCGAGTCGCGGCGTCGGCTCTCGGTGGACGTCACGTGCACGGATCTCCGGCATCGCGCCGGTCGCAATGGCGAACTTCCGCACCGGACCGGTCAGCAGATAGGTCACCGCGGCCGTGACACAGAGCGTCAGCAGATAATCACGCACGGGCTGCCCCACAGAAATCGCTGGCCATCTCAGCCCCACACCTTAGCCGTGGTGGCCATGTGGTTGAGGACTCCCCGGTGCCGCCGATGGTTGCACGGAGCCGCTACTGCCCTGGATAGGGAGGAAATCTCCCCACCAATTCCGCGGCTTCCGCACGCAAGGTCCCCACCTGCTCCCCCTCCGCGTAGAGCGCCGCGGCGAAGAGCACCGCGATCCGCGCCATCTCCGCCTCCCCCATGCCCTGGGTGGTCACCGCGGCCGTCCCCAGCCGGATGCCGCGCGTCTCGCCGTGCGGCAGGGCGCAGGTGTCCAGCACCAGCCCGGCAGCCGCCAGACGGCCGCGTGCCGTCCTCCCGTCGACGCCGAGTGCCGAGGGGTCGGCGCCGATGAGATGGGTGTCCGTACCGCCCGTGAGCACCCGGCAGCCCTCCGCCTCCAGCCCGGCCGCGAGCATCCGTGCGTTCGCCACGACCTGGTGGGCGTAGGCCGCGTACTCGGGCGTCGACGCTTCGCGGAACGCGACCGCCTTCGCCGCGATGGTGTGCATCTGGGCGCCGCCCTGGGTGAACGGGAACACCGCCCGGTCGATCCGGTCCGCCAGCTCCTCACCGCACAGCAGCAGCCCGCCGCGCGGCCCGCGCAGCACCTTGTGCGTCGTCGCGCAGACCACGTCGGCGTACGGCACCGGGCTCGGCGCCGCTCCCCCGGCGATCAGCCCCATCGGATGGGCCGCGTCCGCGATCAGATACGCCCCCACCTCGTCGGCGATCTCCCGGAACCGCGGGTAGTCGAGGTGGCGCGGGTAGCAGATCGAACCGCACACGATCGCCTTCGGGCGCACCTCGTGGGCGAGGCGGCGCACCTCGTCGTAGTCGATCAGGCCGCTGTCGCGGTCCACGCCGTAGCCGACGAAGTCGAACCAGCGGCCCGAGAAGTTCGCGGGCGAGCCGTGCGTGAGGTGTCCGCCGTACGGCAGTCCCATCGCGAGGACGGTGTCGCCGGGCCGCAACAGCGCGGCGTAGGCCGCGAGGACCGCGGCGGACCCCGAGTGGGGCTGTACGTTGGCGTGCTCGGCGCCGAACAGGGCCCTGGCCCGGTCGACGGCGATCCGCTCGGCCACGTCGACCAGCTCGCAGCCGGCGTGGTGGCGGGCGCCCGGATAGCCCTCGGCGTACTTGTTCACCAGCGGTGAGCCGAGGGCGGCGAGGACCGCGGGCGAGGTGAAGTTCTCCGCGGCGATCAGCTGGAGGCTGTCGGCCTGCCGGGCGGTCTCCGCGGCGATCACGTCGGCGATCTCGGGGTCCTCGCGGGCGAGGGCGTCGAGCGGGGGTGACGTCTCAGTGCGCTGTGCACCTGCGGTGCGGACGGCCATGGTGTGCTCCGGGCCTCGCGAGTCTGTGCGCCTCCAATGTAGGCCCCGCTTGCCCTCCCCGCCCGCCGGAACGTCCCGCCCGCCCGCGCCTGCACTTGGCTTGCAGCCCGCAGCCGAGGGAGTTCAGGGGCGCTGGGGGACCCCCCACGCCCCTGGGTTGCCCCTGTCCGGGGCCACAGCAAGGCACGCCCCTGGGTTTCCTGGCCACAGGAGGTACACAGCGCACGTAGGGGTCAGTGGTGGGTCGGGATGCCCGTGAGCGCGGTGACCACGGGGTCCAGCGCCTGGTTGATCTCGTCGCCGATCGAGCGGAACAGCGTGATCGGCGCCCCATACGGATCGAACACCTCGTCCGCGTCGGGGCTCGGCGCCAACAGCCATCCCCGCAGCGCCGCCGCCGCCCGCACCAGCGCCCGCGCCCGCTCCACCACGCCCTCGTCCCGCGGATCCGGCAGCGTCGCCGGGTCGATCGCCCGCACCAGTCGGGTGAACTCCTTGAGCGTGAAGGTCCGCAGCCCCGCCGAGTGGCCCATCGAGATGACCTGGGCGCGGTGGTCCCGCGTCGCGGTGAGGACCAGGTCCGCGCGGATGACGTGCTCGTCGAGCAGCTCCCGGCCCACGAACCCGGTCGCGTCCGCGCCGAAGTCCGCGAGGACGGTCTCCGCATTGGCCTCCATGGGCGCGCCCTCGTGGCCCCAGGTCCCGGCGCTCTCCACGATCAGGCCGCTCGCCATCAGGTCGCCCAGCCGGTCGCTGAGGGCGTGCCGGGTCAGCCGCTCGGTGATCGGCGAGCGGCAGACGTTGCCGGTGCTGACGTGGAGTATCCGGAAGCAGTCGCCCGTACCTATGCCACGCCCCACGTCAGGGGCGATCAATGCGCCACCTCAAGGTCGGGTACGACCTTGCGCAGCTCGTCCGCGTCCAGCGCGCCGGCGCGCAGCAGCACGGGCACCTCACCGGTGACGTCGACGATCGAGGACGGCACGATGCCGGGGGTGCGCCCGCCGTCGAGGTAGACGGAGACGGCGTCGCCGAGCATGTCCTGCGCGGCGTCGCAGTCCTCCGGCGCGGGGTGTCCCGTCAGGTTCGCGGAGGAGACCGCCATCGGACCGACGTCGGTGAGCAGTTCGATGGCGACCGGGTGCAGCGGCATCCGGATCGCGACCGTGCCGCGGGTGTCGCCGAGGTCCCACTGCAGGGAGGGCTGGTGGCGGGCGACCAGCGTCAGGGCGCCGGGCCAGAAGGCGTCGACCAGCTCCCACGCCTCCTCGGAGAAGTCGGTGACCAGGCCGTGGAGGGTGTTCGGGGAGCCGATGAGGACGGGGGTGGGCATGTTGCGGCCCCGGCCCTTGGCGGCCAGCAGGTCCGCGACCGCCTCGGAGCTGAAGGCGTCCGCGCCCAGCCCGTAGACGGTGTCCGTGGGCAGGACGACCAGCTCGCCGCGGCGGACGGCGGACGACGCCTCACGCAGCCCGGTCGTGCGGTCGGTCGCGTCGTTGCAGTCGTATCGCCGAGCCATCAGGGGGCCTCCTGGTCGGGGTGCCGCGACGCGCACGGGGCGTCGGGGGCGTACGGGGTCGTCGTCACGGCGTCGCCTTGCGGGCGGTGGCGAACCGCGGGCGCTTGTTCAGGTCCGGGTGGTCCGCGGCGTCGGTCCACCCGGACTCCTCCGCGAAGATCCAGGGCACCTGACCGCCCTGGGTGTCCGCGTGCTCGATGACGACGAGCCCGCCGGGGCGCAGCAGCCGGTGGGCGGTGCGCTCGATGCCGCGGATGGTGTCGAGGCCGTCCTCGCCGGAGAAGAGGGCCATTTCGGGGTCGTGGTCGCGGGCCTCGGGCGCCACGTACTCCCACTCGGTGAGCGGGATGTACGGCGGGTTGGAGATGACGAGGTCGACCTGGCCGTCCAGCTCGGGCAGGGCGGTGAGCGCATTGCCCTGGTGGAGGGTGACGCGGGAGCCCTCGGCGTTCTTGCGGGCCCAGGTGAGCGCCGAGTCGGAGAGTTCGACGGCGTGCACGCGCGAGCGCGGCACCTCCTGGGCCATGGCCAGCGCGATGGCCCCGGAGCCGGTGCACAGGTCGACGATGAGCGGTTCGACGACGTCCATGGCGCGGACCGCGTCTATGGCCCAGCCGACGACCGACTCGGTCTCCGGGCGGGGCACGAAGACGCCCGGCCCGACCTGGAGCTCCAGATAGCGGAAGAAGGCGCGGCCGGTGATGTGTTGGAGCGGTTCGCGGGCCTCGCGGCGGGCCACGGCCTCCCAGTAGCGGGCGTCGAAGTCCGCGTCCTTGACGGCGTGCAGTTCACCCCGCTTCACGCCGTGCACGAAGGCGGCCAGCTCCTCCGCGTCGAAGCGCGGCGAGGGCACGCCGGCGTCGGCCAGCCGCTGGGTGGCCTGGGCCACCTCGGCAAGCAGCAGGTTCACTGGTCGTCCTCCACCCGTTTCGTACGGACGTGTCTTACTTCCGTGGCCGCTGCGCGGTCACTGCGCGGCGGCGAGCTTGGCGGCGGAGTCGGCGTCCACGCACGCCTGGATCACGGCGTCCAGGTCCCCGTCGAGGACCTGGTCGAGGTTGTACGCCTTGAATCCGACGCGGTGGTCCGAGATGCGGTTCTCCGGGAAGTTGTACGTACGGATCTTCTCGGAGCGGTCCACGGTGCGGACCTGGCTGCGGCGCTGGTCCGCGGCCTTGCTCTCGGCCTCCTCCTGGGCCGCGGCGAGCAGCCGGGACCGCAGGATGCGCAACGCCTGCTCCTTGTTCTGGAGCTGGCTCTTCTCGTTCTGGCAGGAGGCGACCACCCCGGTCGGGAGGTGGGTGATGCGCACGGCGGAGTCGGTGGTGTTGACCGACTGGCCGCCGGGGCCGGACGAGCGGTAGACGTCGATCCGAAGGTCGTTCGGGTTGATCTCGACGTCGATCTCCTCGGCCTCGGGGGTCACGAGGACGCCGGCGGCGGAGGTGTGGATGCGGCCCTGGGACTCGGTCGCGGGCACGCGCTGGACGCGGTGCACCCCGCCCTCGTACTTCAGTCGGGCCCAGACGCCCTGGCCGGGCTCGGTGGCGCCCTGGCCGCCCTTGGTCTTGACCGCGACCTGGACGTCCTTGTAGCCGCCGAGCTCGGACTCGGTGGCGTCGATGATCTCGGTCTTCCAGCCGGCGCGCTCGGCGTAGCGCAGGTACATCCGCAGCAGGTCACCGGCGAAGAGGGCGGACTCGTCGCCGCCGGCGCCGGCCTTGACCTCCAGGATGACGTCCTTGTCGTCGCTGGGGTCGCGGGGCACCAGCAGCAGCCTCAGCTTCTCCGTGAGCTCCTCGCGCTGCTGCTCCAGCTCCTTGACCTCGGCGACGAAGTCCGGGTCGTCGGCGGCGAATTCGCGGGCGGTCTCGATGTCCTCGCCGGTCTGCTTCCAGGAGCGGTAGGCGGCGACGATCGGCGTCAGCTCGGCGTACCGCTTGTTCAGCTTGCGCGCGTTCGCCTGGTCGGCGTGGACGGCGGGGTCGGCGAGCTGCTTTTCGAGATCGGCGTGCTCGGCGACGATTTCTTCGACCGCCTCGAACATCGTGGCTCCTGGGGTTCTCTGTGGGGTGCTGCCGCGCTGCTGCGCCGCCGGCGAAAGGGGGGGGTGACGTCCTCGTGCGGGACGTCAAAGCGCCGGTCCCGGCCGCCCGGCGAAGGGCGGCCGATGACCGGCGCAGTCGGCTCGCTACTTCTTGGCGGAGCCGGCGGCCTTGCCGAAGCGGGCCTCGAAGCGGGCCACGCGGCCACCGGTGTCGAGGATCTTCTGCTTGCCCGTGTAGAACGGGTGGCACGCGGAGCAGACCTCGGCGCGGATGGTGCCGCCCTGGATCGTGCTACGGGTGGTGAACGACGCGCCACAGGTGCAGCTGACCTGCGTCTCGACGTACTCGGGGTGGATGTCGCGCTTCAAGGTGTCTCCTAGATTCGGGAGGGCGCCGGGTCGCACGGGCGGATTGCTCGTGCGTGAACCGGGGCCGACGTACCAGTCTGCCAGGACCGGCCGTATCTCCCAAAACCGGGGGCGGAACGGAACTATTCCCCCGCGCGCGCCCGGCGTCGGCGCGCGCCCGCGCTACCGCCCCGAGCCTCCGTCGGAGCCGGTGCCGGAGCCGGTGCCGGTGGTGGGCGCGGAGGTGGTGTCACGGACCACGGAGCCCGCTTCGCCCTTGTCGGCGGCGGAGTCCTTGAGGGCTTCGGCCGGGATCGGCCGGTCCGCCCTCAGCGCGCTCCAGACCTGTCGGGAGGCGCCGTCGAGGGGGACGACGCGGTTGGGGTCCGCGGGGTCGTAGACGACGGGCAGGGTGACCATCTGGACGTCGTCGGGGCCGATGCCGCTCAGGGAGCGGGCGAAGCCGACCAGCTTCGGCACGGAGGCGAGCTGGGAGTCGGGGGTGATCGCTTTGGTGGCGGTGTCGGCGACGTCGAGGAGCTTCGTCGGGTTCGTCAGCAGGCCGACGTCCTTCACCTGGGCGATGAATGCCTTCATGAACGCCTGCTGGAGCTGGATGCGCCCCAGGTCGCTGCCGTCGCCGACGCTCTTGCGGGTGCGGACCAGGCCGAGTGCCTGCTCCCCGTCCAGGTTGTGGGTGCCGGGCGGGAGGTCGAGGTGGCTGTCGGGGTCCTTGATGGGCTTGGTGGTGGTGATCTCGACGCCGCCCAATGCGTCAACGAGCTTTTTGAAGCCGGTGAAGTCGACCTCGATGTAGTGGTCCATGCGGATGCCGGACATCCGCTCCACCGTCTTGACCGCGCAGGCCGGGCCGCCGACCTCGTACGCCGTGTTGAACATGACGTCGCGCTCGGCGGATATGCGCTGGCCTTCGGGGCCGGTGCAGCTGGGTCGGGAGACGAGGGTGTCGCGGGGTATGGAGACCACGCTGGCCTCCTTGTGGCCCGGGTAGACGTGGACGACCATCGCGGTGTCCGAGCGTCCCGCGCCCTCGTCGCGGCCGTACTCGCCGTTCGCGCCGGAGCGGGTGTCGGAGCCGAGGACGAGGATGTCCATCGAGCCGGTGTCGACGTCGGCGGGGCGGTCCTTGTTGTCGAGCTGGGCGTTGATGTCGACGCCCCGGAGGTTGCCGTCCAGCTTGACGTAGGCGAGGCCGAGGCCGCCGCCGCCGATGAGCACCAGGGCGGCTGCGGACCAGGCGGCGACCTTCACCGCCGTACGGCGGCCGGAGCGCGGCTTGCGACGGCCACCGCGGCCCGCGTCCCCGCTGCCTATTCGGCTCCCGCCGGTGCTGTGCTCGCCCATGGTGTCTCCCGACTCTCCCGTCGCGGCTGCGGTCCGTGCGGACCTTGCGACACATGCGGCTTCTGTGGCGCTCTGTCGCGCCTGTGGAATTTTGTTCCGCCTTGGCTAGGACGTCGACATCCTCGGAAGGGTTGCACGCGGGTGTGAGAGCAGGGTGAGAAAACGGTCGCCGACGCCTGTGGGGAGGGTCACCGGATCTTCGCCGTACGCAGCCGTGCGCAGTCGTACGCACACACACAGCCGCACACGGCCGTACGCATGCGGCAGGCCCCGCCACCACGGGGGTGACGGGGCCTGTCGTCCGTACTGCGCGTCGAACGCGTCCAGCAGTGCGCCTGCGTCAGTCGCCGTTGCCGACGGACGGGGTCGTCTTCTGGATCTGGAGCAGGAACTCGGCGTTCGACTTCGTCTGCTTCATCTTGTCGAGCAGCAGCTCGATCGCCTGCTGCTGGTCGAGGGCGTGCAGCACCCGACGCAGCTTCCAGACGATGGCGAGCTCCTCGCTGCCCAGCAGGATCTCCTCCTTGCGGGTGCTGGACGCGTCGACGTCCACCGCGGGGAAGATGCGCTTGTCGGAGAGCTTCCGGTCGAGCTTGAGCTCCATGTTGCCGGTGCCCTTGAACTCCTCGAAGATCACCTCGTCCATCCGCGAACCGGTGTCGACCAGCGCGGTGGCCAGGATGGTCAGCGAGCCGCCGTCCTCGATGTTGCGCGCCGCACCGAAGAACCGCTTCGGCGGGTAGAGCGCGGTCGAGTCGACACCACCGGACAGGATGCGTCCGGAGGCGGGGGCCGCGAGGTTGTACGCACGGCCCAGACGGGTGATGGAGTCCAGCAGGACGACCACGTCGTGACCCAGCTCAACGAGGCGCTTGGCGCGCTCGATGGCCAGTTCGGCGACGGTGGTGTGGTCCTCGGCCGGGCGGTCGAAGGTCGAGGAGATGACCTCGCCCTTCACCGACCGCTGCATGTCGGTGACCTCTTCCGGACGCTCGTCGACGAGGACGACCATCAGGTGGCACTCGGGGCTGTTGACCGTGATGGCGTTGGCGATCGCCTGCAGGATCATGGTCTTGCCGGTCTTCGGCGGGGCCACGATCAGACCGCGCTGGCCCTTGCCGATCGGCGACACGAGGTCGATGATCCGGGTGGTCAGCACGCCGGGGTCGGTCTCCAGGCGGAGCCGGTCCTGCGGGTACAGCGGGGTGAGCTTGTTGAACTCCGGCCGCCCGCGGCCCGATTCGGGCGCCATGCCGTTGACGGAGTCCAGTCGCACGAGCGCGTTGAACTTCTCGCGGCGCTCGCCCTCCTTGGGCTGGCGGACCGCACCGGTGACGTGGTCGCCCTTGCGCAGGCCGTTCTTGCGGACCTGGGCGAGGGAGACGTACACGTCGTTCGGGCCCGGCAGGTAGCCGGAGGTGCGGATGAACGCGTAGTTGTCGAGGATGTCGAGGATGCCCGCGACGGGGATCAGGACGTCGTCGTCGGAGACCTGCGGCTCGCCGGCGAAGTCCTCGCGCCCGCGGCGTCCGCGGCGGTCGCGGTAGCGTCCGCGCCGACCGCGCCGGCCGCTGCCGTCGTCGTCGAAGTCGTCCTGCTGGCCGCCCTGCTGCTGGCGCTGGCCGCCCTGCTGCTGGCGCTGGCCGCCCTGCTGCTGGTCGTCGCCCTTGCCACGACCGCGGTCACGGTCACGGTCGCGCTGGCGCTCGCGGCGGTCACCGCGCTGGCCGCGCTCACCGCGCTCCTTGCGGCCCTCGCCCTCCTGCGTCGGCGCGGAAGCGCCAACGGCGGCCTCGGCCTTGGCGTCCGCCTGCGGCTCCGCCTTGGCTTCCTTCGCCGCGGCGGTCTCCTTGGCGGCACCGGACTCGGCGGCCTCGGCGTCGGGGCTGCCCGCCGGAGCGGTGGCCCGACGGCGACGACGCTCGCCGGCCGGCTGGTCGTCGCTGGCCGGCTGGCCGGGGATGTCGATCTGCTGCTGCGTCGCGGCCTTCTCGGCGGCGGTGGACGCGCCCTCGGCGGCGGCAGCAGCCGCCTCGCCCGTGCGCGCCTTGGAGGTGGTGCGGCGCTTCGGCTTGGCCTCGGCGCCCTTCGCCTCCGTCTCGGCGGTCTTCTTGGCCGCAGTGGCTCCGCCGCCGGCCTGCGCCTCCTTGATGACCTCGATCAGCTGGCTCTTGCGCATGCGCGCGGTGCCCCTGATTCCGAGGCCGGACGCGACCTGCTGCAGCTCCGCCAGGACCATGCCCTCAAGGCCGGTGCCGGAACGGCGGCGCCGGGAGGTGGTGCCGGAGGCAGCACCTGCGGCGGGCGCGGTGCTGTCGACGTTCGCGTCGGCAGTCACGCCCATCAGATCGGTGGTGTCGCTCACGAAGGGTCCTTCCCTGGAGCGGACGTCGGCCATCTGGCTCGGCGACCGGTTGTGCTGTCCGACTGCGGTCCACTTGTGTGACCGTGTCGGGGCGGTGGTCCCCGCCGGGTCTGAGTACGGCGGAGAGGCAGATACATGCAATCCGGCCCGAGGTCCCCCTGCTCGGCCCACTCCGCGACGGAGCGGGAGGTGTCGTGCCGGTTCCGGAGCGTGCTCGCTACTGCTCAGGCAGGCTGCGCAGGCAGTACGGGGAGGCTCCCGGAAGAATTGGTGGTCCCGATTCGGGACGCGAAGCTCCGAGCCACAATGGCTTCGGTTGCAGACTTGAGGTTAACACTACCGGCTCCAACAAACATTCCCCCTCTCCCTCACCGGCAATCTCGTGTCCTTGCCATTCGCCGTGCGCTGCGACGGGACGTGGCGGTGCGTCCCGCGCGGTGCCCCGCTCCCCGAAGGCTCATCCGGGAAGGGAGTCACCCGTCCCCTCACCGGCCCCTCCCACCTGCGACGGACCCTCGTCCCCCGACTCCGCGGCGCCCGGCGCCACCATCGGCAGCACGCTCGCCCCGGTGGCGTCGAAGGCGAGTCGGTTCGCGGCCCAGCCCTCGCCCGCGAGCCGGGCGACCTTGTCGGCGACGCCGTGCTCCGCCAGCGCGAGCACCGTGGGGCCCGCACCGGAGATGACTGCAGGGACGCCGTCAGCGCGCAGTCGGTTGACGAGGTCGACGCTCTGCGGCATCGCCGGGGCGCGGTACTCCTGGTGCAGCCGGTCCTCGGTGGCGGGCAGCAGCAGCTCGGGACGCCTGGTCAGCGCCTCGACGAGGAGGGCGGCACGACCGGCGTTCGCCGCGGCGTCCACATGCGGCACGGTGCGCGGCAGCAATCCGCGGGCGGTCTCCGTGAGCACCGGCTTCGCGGGCACGAAAACCACTGGAACGACGGAATCGGCCGGGTCCATCCTGATGGCCCGCGCGGCCCCGCCGTCGCTCCAGGCGAGCGTGAAGCCGCCGAACAGACACGCCGCGACGTTGTCCGGGTGCCCCTCGATCTCGGTCGCGAGCTCCAGCAGCGCGGTCTCGTCGAGGCGGGCGTCGCCCCCTATCGTCACGGCGCGGGCGGCGACGATCCCGGCGCAGATGGCCGCGGACGACGAGCCGAGGCCGCGCCCGTGCGGAATGCGGTTGGCGCAGACGACCTCCAGGCCGCGCGGCTGCCCGCCGAGCAGGTCGAAGGCCGTGCGCAGGGAGCGTACGAGCAAATGGCTCTCGTCGCGGGGCAGCGTCGACGCGCCCTCACCCGCGATGTCGATGTGCAGACCGGAGTCCGCGACCCGTACGACGACGTCGTCGTACAGCCCCAGGGACAGCCCGAAGGCGTCGAAGCCGGGGCCGAGGTTGGCACTGGTGGCGGGCACGCGCACTCGGACGGCGGCGGCGCGGAACGCTGGACCGGCCATCGCTCGATGACTCTCCTTGGTTCTCAACTGACGTGTGCTGACTGCTGCCTGCTGCTGGTGCGTGGCGTTGTGCGGCAAACGGGGACTGGGCGCCCGGGGGCCGAGGACGGCGACGACACCGCAACTGCACCGCTGCACAGACATATGCGGTGGGTGGGTTCGGTACAGCCTATCGAAGGAAGGTTCTGCCGCGACATAGGGCGCACAGGAGGCGCACGATGCGTGTCGCGAGCCTCCTGTGCCCCGATGTCCGCTGATCCCCGGCTTGGGACGTATCACACCGGGGTATTGCTCCCGTTCCGCCGCCCGCACGGCCGTGGCCAGCGCGTACGCCGCGCCGGAGCGCGGACGCGGGCCCCGGGTGACGGACGGGCGCCCCGGGGCGCTCAGGCGAGCCCGAGGTGCTCCGCGGCCGTCGGTGCGTCGACGGGGACGGTGACCGGCTGCGGCGCGCCCGCGACGGCCCAGTCCGGGTCCTTCAGGCCGTTGCCGGTGACGGTGCAGACGATCCGCTGCCCCGGATCGACCTTGCCGGCTTCGGCGGCCTTGAGGAGGCCGGCCACCGACGCGGCGGACGCGGGCTCCACGAAGACGCCCTCCTGCGAGGCCAAGAGCCGGTAGGCGCGCAGGATCTCACGGTCCGTCACCTCGTCGATGAAGCCGCCGGACTCGTCGCGGGCGGCGAGCGCCTGCTGCCAGGACGCCGGGTTGCCGATCCGGATCGCGGTGGCGATGGTCGAGGGGTCCTTGACGACCTCGCCGCGGACGATCGGCGCGGAGCCGGACGCCTGGAAGCCCCACATCCGGGGGGTGCGGGTGGCCGGCCCGTCGGCGGCGTACTCCCGGTACCCCTTCCAGTACGCGGTGATGTTGCCCGCGTTGCCGACCGGCAGCACGTGGATGTCGGGGGCGTCGCCGAGCGCGTCGACGATCTCGAAGGACGCCGTCTTCTGCCCCTCGATCCGGTACGGGTTGACGGAGTTGACCAGCGCCACCGGGTAGTTCTCGGACAGGTTCCTGGCCAGGTCCAGGCAGTCGTCGAAGTTGCCGTCGACCTGGAGGATCTTCGAACCGTAGACCAGCGCCTGCCCCATCTTGCCCAGCGCGATCTTGCCCCGGGGCACCAGGACGGCGCAGACCATGCCCGCGCGCACGGCGTAGGCGGCGGCGGAGGCGGAGGTGTTGCCGGTGGAGGCGCAGATGACGGCCTTCGCGCCCTCCTCCTTGGCGCGGGTGATCGCCATCGTCATCCCGCGGTCCTTGAAGGAGCCGGTGGGGTTGGCGCCCTCGACCTTGAGGTGCACCTCGCAGCCCGTGCGCTCGGAGAGCACCTGCGCCGGTACGAGCGGCGTACCACCCTCACGGAGCGTGACGACCGGGGTCGTGTCGGTCACCGGAAGCCGGTCCCGGTACTCCTCGATGATGCCGCGCCACTGGTGGGTCATTGCTGGTTACTCCCCTTCAACACGCATGATGCTGGCGACACCGCGGACGGTGTCGAGCTTGCGCAGCGCCTCGACGGTCCCCGAGAGGGCCGCGTCGGGCGCGCGGTGGGTGACGACGACGAGGGACGCCTCGCCGTCGCTGTCTGGACGGCCCTGCTGGCGAACGGTGTCGATCGACACCCCGTGCTCGGCGAAGACCGTCGCGACCTGGGCGAGCACGCCCGGCTTGTCGGCCACGTCGAGGCTGATGTGGTACCGCGTCACCACGTCGCCCATCGGGCTCACGGGCAGTTGGGTGTACGCGGACTCCCCCGGGCCCGTGGCCCCGGCGAGCTTGTTGCGGCAGACCGCGACCAGGTCGCCGAGGACGGCGGACGCGGTGGGCGCGCCACCGGCGCCGGGCCCGTAGAACATCAGCTGCCCGGCTGCCTCCGACTCGACGAAGACCGCGTTGTACGCCTCGCGGACGGAGGCGAGCGGATGGCTGAGCGGGATCATCGCGGGGTGGACGCGCGCAGTGACCGACCGCCCGTCGGCGGCGCGCTCGCAGATGGCGAGCAGCTTGACCGTGCAGCCCATGCGCTTGGCGGAGGCCATGTCGGCGGCGGTGACCTCGGTCAGCCCCTCGCGGTGGACGTCGTCGAGCCGCACCCGGGTGTGGAAGGCGATGCCGGCGAGGATGGCGGCCTTGGCGGCGGCGTCGAAGCCCTCGACGTCGGCGGTCGGGTCCGCCTCCGCGTATCCGAGGGCGGTGGCCTCGTCCAGCGCCTCCGAGTAGCCGGCGCCGGAGCGCTCCATCTTGTCGAGGATGAAGTTCGTGGTGCCGTTGACGATGCCGAGGACGCGGTTGACCTTGTCGCCGGCGAGCGATTCGCGCAGCGGCCTGATCAGCGGGATCGCACCGGCGACGGCGGCTTCGAAGTACAGGTCGCGGCCGTGCTGCTCGGCGGCGGCGTACAGCGTCGCGCCGTCCTCGGCGAGCAGGGCCTTGTTCGCGGAGACGACGGAGGCGCCGTGCTCGAACGCGGTGGTGATCAGGGTGCGGGCGGGCTCGATGCCGCCGATGACCTCGATGACGACGTCGATGTCGCCCCGTTTGACCAGGGCGGTGGCGTCGGTGGTGACGAGGGCCGGGTCGATGCCCTCGCGGACCTTGGAGGGCCGCCGCACGGCGACCCCCGCGAGCTCCACGGGGGCGCCGATCCGGGCCGCGAGGTCGTCGGCGTGCGTCGTCATGATGCGCGCCACCTCTGAGCCGACCACTCCACAGCCCAGCAGCGCCACCTTCAGCGGACGCGTACGCATCATCCGACCTCGTTTCTCATCACTTCTACGGTTGGACCAGTCTCACTCACCGGACAGCATTTTCTATCCTTCGTCCGGTATCCGAGACGTCTATCTCACTTAACCGACGTCCAGACGCAGGAGATCTTCCTCCGTCTCACGCCGGACGATCACTCGCGCCGCACCGTCGCGCACCGCCACCACCGGGGGCCGCAGGGCGTGGTTGTAGTTGCTGGCCATCGAGCGACAGTACGCGCCCGTCGCCGGCACCGCGATCAGGTCGCCCGGCGCCAGGTCGGCCGGCAGGAACGCGTCCTTCACCACGATGTCACCGCTCTCGCAGTGCTTGCCGACGACCCGGCTGAGCACCGGAGCGGCCGTGGAGGTGCGGGAGACCAGTACGACGCTGTACTCGGCGTCGTACAGCGCGGTGCGGATGTTGTCCGACATCCCGCCGTCGACGCTGACGTACGTCCGCAGGCCCTCCAGCGGCTTGATCGTGCCCACCTCGTACAGGGTGAACGCGGTGGGCCCGACGATGGCCCGGCCCGGCTCGACGGAGATCCGCGGGGTGCGCAGCCCGGCGGCGTCACACTCACGAGTGACGATCTCGTGGAGCGCCTTGGCGATGTGGCGCGGCTCGCGCGGGTCGTCGTCGGCGGTGTACGCGATGCCGAGCCCGCCGCCGAGGTCGATCTCGGGCAGTTCGACTCCGTGCTCGTCGCGGACGCGCTTGAGCAGTCCGACGACGCGGTGGGCGGCCACCTCGAAGCCGGAGGTGTCGAAGATCTGCGAGCCGATGTGGGAGTGCAGGCCGAGCAGTTCGAGGCCGTCGAGGGCGAGCGCCCGGCGCACGGCCTCCGCGGCCTGTCCGCCGGCGAGCGGGATGCCGAACTTCTGGTCCTCGTGGGCGGTGGCGATGAACTCGTGGGTGTGCGCCTCCACGCCGACGGTGACCCGGATCAGCACCCGCTGGCGCACGCCCCGGCGCTGTGCGGCGTGCGCGACCTGCGCGATCTCCTGGAAGGAGTCGAGCACGATGCGCCCGACGCCGGCGTCCATCGCCTGCTCGATCTCGTGCGCGGACTTGTTGTTGCCGTGGAAGGCGATCCGCTCGCCGGGCATCCCGGCGTCGAGCGCGGTGCGCAGTTCGCCGCCGGAGCAGACGTCGAGGTTCAGCCCCTCCTCGTGTAGCCAGCGCACGACGGCCTTGCTGAGGAACGCCTTGCCGGCGTAGAAGACGTCCGCGTCCTTGCCGAACGCCTCGGCCCAGGCGCGGCAGCGGGTGCGGAAGTCCTCCTCGTCGAGGACGTAGGCGGGGGTGCCGAACTCCTCGGCGAGCTGCGTCACCTCGATCCCGCCGACGGTGGCGACGCCGTCGGCGGAGCGGGTGACCGTACGGGACCAGATCTTCGGGTCCAGGTGGTTGAGGTCCGCGGGCGGCGCGCTGTAGTGGCCTTCGGGCAGGACGTCGGCGTGACGGGGCCCGGCGGGGTGGGCGGAGCGGCTCATCGTCGTGTCTCTCTCACAGGTGGTCGGGTGCGCTGATGCCGAGCAGGGACAGGCCGCCGGCGAGCACCGTCCCGGCGGCTTCGGCGAGCGCGAGCCGGGACCGGTGGGCGGCCGTGGGTTTCTCCCCGCCCCGGGGCAGTACGGCGTGCTGGCTGACGAGCAGCGCTTCGGCGGTGGACACGAGGTGCCGGGCGAGCCGGTCGGGCGCGCGCAGGCGGGCGGCGGACGCGACGGCGCCCGGCTGGTCGACGACGGCCCGTTCCAACTCGTCGTCGTCTCCGCCGGGGGCGTACGCGCCGGGGGCGAATCCCAGGTCGGCGGCGTTGCGGAGCAGGGCACTGGCGCGGGCGTGCGCGTAGCGGACGGTGAAGAGGGAGTTGCTCTCGTGCTGTCGCAGCAGGTGCGTCCCGGGGCGCGACAGGTCGTGCGCGGCCACGGAGAGGAAGGCCCACCGGGTGGCGTCGGGGCCGAGGGCGTCGGTGGTGTCGGGGTGGTTGCGCACGTCGACGTCCGCGGCCGGCCCGAGTCCTTGGGTACGGCGCAGCAGCGCGACCGTGTCGTGCCAGACGGCGGCCCGGTCGCCGCGGTGCACCACCGAGGCGTGCGCGGCGTACGCCCGCACCTGCTCGACGGCGTCCTCGACGTCCCGGCGCCGACGGTCCGCTCCCCCGTCGAGCGTGATGTTCAAGAACCCGGGCCCGGTGATCTCGACCCCGGCGATGCCCGGCTCCCGCGCGATGCGCTCCCGCAGTGTCCGCGCGACGGCGACGGGCGACTGCCCGGCCGCGCCCGCGAGCCGCAGCGCGACGTTGGTGGCGTAGTCCCCGCACCCACCGGGCCGGGGCCGCTCCACCTTCACCGCCTGCGGTACGGGCACCCGCAGCACACCGTCCTCGACGGCGCGGCACACGGCGTGCAGCACGGTGCGGGAGAGCTCTGCGGGGGTCACGGGACAAGCGTAGGCGAGGAGGTGGGGCCGATAGCGAACCCGTTTCGCGATGCGGTCAGCCCCGCGCGCTCCCGGCCCGCCCGGCCCCGCGCCTACCGTCCACGGACGGCGGCCCCTCCCGGAGCATCAACTGACGCACGAGCCGCACCAGGTCGGCCGGCTCGAAGGGCTTCGCCAAGAACGCGTCCACCCCGGCGGCGATCCCGCTCTCCACCTCGTACTGCGTACACGCACTGATGATCGCCACGGGCAGATGACTGGTCCCCGGGTCCTCCCGGAGCCGAGCGGCGGTCCGGAGCCCGTCGAGCCGCGGCATCACCACGTCGAGCGTGACGACGTCCGGCCGCACCTCCCGCACGACCTCCAGGCACTCGGCACCATCGGCCGCGGTCACCACCTCAAAGCCCTCCAGCTCAAGGTTGACCCTGATCAACTGCCGAATGACTCGATTGTCATCGACAACGAGCACCCGCCCGGACGCACCTGACACAACTTGAGAGTAGGTCGACCGCCGCGGCTGCGTCCGGGTTTTCCCCACTTCCACCCCCTCCGGGGGACCCGGAACCACTCTCCCGCCCCACTTCCTCCCACGAAATACCTGTTCACGGGCACCGTGCCGGAGCTGGTAGTGTTCTACCCGTCACGCCAGCGGGAACACCGCGGCGGACGGTGCGCCCCCGTAGCTCAGGGGATAGAGCAACGGCCTCCGGAGCCGTGTGCGCAGGTTCGAATCCTGCCGGGGGCACCATTGATCAGGGTCTTGTCTCTGCAGGGATGCGGAGACAAGACCCTTCTTGCGTGTAGCCCAAGAGCGAGCCGCCTTCGACCGTCGCACCGCCGCGACCATCCGGCCCGCATCCCGCCACGGAGCCAGGGCGGACCATCGGGAACTGACACCCCGTCCGAGCCGGGCTGTATTGGACAGCCGTAATGGACCGATCGATCCAAAAGCTGTTACGGTCGCGGCATGGCGCGACCTAGGACCTTTGACGAGGGGCGGGCTCTGGATGCGGCGATGCGGGTGTTTTGGGAGAAGGGGTACGAGGCCACTTCCACCCAGGACCTGTGTGATGCCACCGGGCTGGGCCGAAGCAGCATCTACAACACCTTCAAGAGCAAGCACGACCTCTTCGAGCGGGCGCTGGCGCGCTACGTCGACATGACGACCAGTGCGCAGCAGGAGGTTCTGGAGGAGTCCGGGCGGTCGGGGGGCGAGCGGGTGCGGGCGTTGTTTGGGGTGATCGTCGAGAGTGAGACGGATCAGCGGCTCGGGGGGCGCAGCCTGGGGTGTTTGACCGTGAATACGCTCACGGGGATGGCCGGGCGGGATCCGCGGACGGCCGCGATCTTGGAGCGGGACACGGCGCGGCGGTTGGCCATGATGCGGGCGGCGCTGGAGGACGGGCAGCGGGACGGGAGCATCAGCGCGCCGCAGGACGCGGGGGCGCTGGCGCGGTTCGTGAACGCGGCGATCGCCGGGATCCGGGTTTCCAGTCAGGGCGGGGCCGATCGGGCCGCGCTGGAGGCCATCGCCGAGGTCGCCGTCGCGGCGCTCACTTCCGTACGGGCTTCGTAAGCACACCTGCACGGGGTGTCCTTTCGCCTCCGCTCGTTTTGGACTGGTCAATACATAACTGAGGAGCTCTTGGTGGCCCGTTCCGTGTACGTGTTGGCTCTCGGCATCTTCGCCATGGTGACCAGTGAGTTCGTGGTCGCCGGGCTGATGCCGCAGATGGCCGAGGGGTTGGACGCGACCGTTCCGCAGGTCGGGTATCTGATCACCGCGTTCGCGGTGGCGATGACGGTCGGCGGGCCCTTCCTGACCGTGGCGCTCGCCCGACTGCCGCCCCGTACGGCCCTGTTGTGGCTGTTCGCGGTCTTCCTCGTCGGCAACGTCCTCGCCGCGCTCGCCACCGACTACGTCGTCATGGTCGTGGCGCGGGTGATCACCGGCGTGGCCGCGCAGGCGTTCTTCGGGGTCGCCGTCTCGCTCGGGGTCCAGCTCGCCCGGCCCGAAGTGCGCGGGCGGGCGATCGCGGTCGTCATGAACGGGCTGATGCTCGGGACCCTGTTGGGGCTGCCGCTGTCCACTCTGGTGGGCGAGCGGTTCGGCTGGCGGGCCGCCTTCTGGGCCATCTCGGGGCTGGCGCTGGTCGCGGCGCTCGCCACCGTGCTCGGCGTGCCGCGGCTTGAGCGGGTCGCGCCCGCGGGCGGGCTGCGGCGGGAGTTGGGCGTCTTCCGGCGTCCGCGGCTGTGGCTGGCGATGACCACCAGCACCTTCGTCATCGGCGCGACCTTCTCGGCCTTCAGCTACCTCAATCCGATCCTGACCGAGGTCACCGGCTTCGCCACCGGCACCGTGCCGCTGCTGCTGATCGCGTACGGCGGGGCGACCGTGCTCGGCAACACCGTCGTCGGACGGTTGGCGGACCGGTACGCGCTGCCCGTGCTCGCGGTGGGGCTCGCGCTCAACCTGCTCTTCCTCGGCGGGTTCGCGCTCCTCGCCGACGTGCCCGCGCCGGCCGTGGCGTTCCTGCTCGGCATCGGGCTGGTCGGCGTCACGATGAACCCGGCGATGGTCACCCGCGTCCAGCGCGCCGGCAACACCAGCCCCTTGGTGAACACGGTGCACTCGTCCTTCATCACCACGGGCGTGATCATCGGGTCTTCCCTGGGCGGTGTGGCGATCGAACGGTTCGGGCTGCGTGCGCCGCTGTGGCTGGGGGCGGTGTTGGCGGCTGCGGGGCTGGCCACGGTGTTGCCGGAGTTGGTACGGAGCCGGGACCGCGCCGTTGCGGCGTCCGGGTCGGCTGCGGATCCCGGGTCGCCGCGGGCGTCGGGGTCCCAGCGTGGGACGGCGGCTGCGGGCTGCCCGGGCGGCTGACGACGGCCGGCGTCGGGCAGTGCCTACAAACCGTGTTCGTCCATCAGGCGCATGAGATTGCGCTTGCGCTTCTGGGCGGTCCGCAGCTCGGTGACGTACGCGGCGTACTCATCAGGCGATTCGAGGTGGCGATGGCAGTCACGGATGCTCAGCAGCAGGCTGACGAGCCGCTCGTAGACGTCGTTGCCGACCTGCCCGGCGAGCGGGGCCGCCAGACGCCGGTAGACGGCGAGCGCGTCGGAGGGACGGGCGGCGCGCGACTGATCAGCCAGGGCAAGCCATTGGTGGTCGTACGCGCCGAAGTCCGCGGCGGCCCGCCACGCGGCGTCCCCGTCCCCGTCGTCCAGCAGCACGTCCACGAGGACGGGGGCGCCGCGGGCCGCACGCTGCTCGGCGTCCGCACGCAAGAGGTCAAGTGCCGCCGCACGCTCGGTCGGCCAGCGGTCGGCGGCCCGGGCGGCAGCGCGCAGCTGGCGGTAGGTCAGCAGGGTGCGGCGGGCGGCGAAGTGGTCGCGGCGCAGGGCGACGGCCGCGGGCAGCCGGTCTTCCTGGGCGTGTCGGTCGGCGAGGTAGTCCACGAGGGCCGTGTCGACGGCGGTGAGGTCGTCGACGTCCCTGATGCCGCGCTCGGCCCATTCCAGCGCCTCGTCGGAGCGGCCGGCGGCGTCCAGTTCCCTGGCGATGTGCAGATGCGTGTGGCCGTTCGGCGCGAGGTCGGCGGCGTGCACGGCGATCACGGTGTCGAGGTCGTTTCCCGCCTTGGCCAGCCGTTGCAGCAGGTCCTTCTCGGCCCAGCCGGACCGGTTGGCCTGCCACGCCTCGACCGCGTACTGGCGCAGGGCGGCCATTCCCCGCTCCCCCAGCAGGTCCTCGTAGTCGAGCGGGTCGATGTCGGTCAGGTCGGCCGCGTCATCGAGGGCGTGAGTGACCAGCCAGTGAGCGAGTTCCTCCGGGTCCGGGCGGGCGGCGCGGCAGGCGTCGTGGTGGGCGTCAGCCAGGTCGACGCCGACCTGACCGAGCCATCCGTCGGAGTCGTCAACGCTTTCGAACTGCCCGGCCAGCAACCCGATCGCCTCTCGCGCCACCGTCATCGCGTCGGCGGCCCGGCCCGAGGCCGTCAGCGACCGGACCGCTGACACCGCCTGCCCGGCCTGGTCCGCGTAGGCGCGGGCATCGGCGTATTCGACGTGGCCGTACTGCGCGTACGGGCCGATGTCGAGCAGTTCGCGGATGCGAGACCGGATCCCGGCCAGGTCGCCCTGTGCGCTCGCCGCCCGCAGCTCCAAGCGGCGCCGCAGCTGACGGTCCTTCGCGACCTCCTCCCGTACGGCGCTGAGCAGTTCGTCCCTCGACAGGCCGGACAGCCAGGCGTCGAGGCCCCGCGCCCGGTTCCGGGCCGACTCCCGCTGGCGGGGGAGGTCGACCTCCTGAGCGAGCACGGTCAGGCCCAGCGCCACCAGGTGCTTGCAGAAGTTGCCTTCCTGGCCGTACGGGCAGTCGCACTGTCCCATCGGCCCCCTGCGCCCGCCCAGGGTCAGCTCCGCCTCGTACCGTTCCGCGCCATGGACCGACGCCCTGATCCAGTCGTCCCCGACCTCAACCCCGGACACCGCGTCGACGTAACCGAGCCCGCGCTCGAAGGAACGCGCCCCGGCCAGCGACCGCAGATCCGCCTCAGTCAGACCCTTCACGACTCCCCGCACTCCGATCCCGCTTCTCGGCACCCCTCACCCAGGGACCTCCGGTCGAACGACCCCAAGGACCAGCATGGCATCCACTAGGTCGTGTCTGACAAATAGCGTCGTCCGCCCCTGAGGGCGGGGGCCGCGGCATCCGGTGCGTGCAATCGCAAGGCGGAGGGTCTTCCTCG